>JAUTWX010000195.1 GCA_030838385.1 Acidobacteriaceae bacterium | reverse complement strand
CCACAAGCACTCCCGCCCTCGATTCTAAGCCGCCGGTGCCCGGCCACCCGCCTCGACTGCGCAAGCTCTACGCACGGAGTTGCCGACCCGCTTCAACGCAGCTGCGCCGCGGCCGACGCCTCATGCGTGCGTGTGCTGCCTCATCTGCACCCGCACCACTTCAAAGGAACTCGCAACCTCATACCTAGCGCTATGACGGAAAGAGCCTGAATTCCTTCAACATGTGTCGAATTCGTCCGCTTCAGGGATCACTTGACCGGTTCGGGGGATGAAATGCGGTTATTCGGGGACGCGACCTGCGGCTCGTCCCAGAAAGATTGGGAGGTTTATGCCAGAATACAATGCTGATCGTGAAAGCTTCCGCATCAACCTGGCAACGCGGATTGTCTGGATATGGGCTATCCATAGCATTCTGGATGCCTCTCGCCGTTCTCCTGATATGGCAGCAATATCGCATTGCTGAGGAAGAACACCTCAAGGTATCGCTCGCGACCCTCGCTCTTCTGTTCAGCGTTCGCTTCTTCACCGTTGCACTGCTCACGCCTCCGATCTTCTGGATTGTGGCCAAGGCGCCGATCAGCGCCGGCAAGGTAGTGCGCCGCACAATCTGTTATCTGGCGGGCTTCGTTCCATTTGTCCTGCTGTTTGCTGTCATCCGCTGGAGTCTGCTGCCGCCCTGGTATCCAGAAACGCAGCAGTGGGGACATCGCACCTTGGCCGCCTTGATCGGGCTGACCTACACCACCTTTGGCGATGAGCTGGTTTTCTATCTTGCGGTGGTCATCGCAGCGCACGCTGCCGTTTACTTCCAGCGGCTGCAGCGGCAGGAACTGGAACAGCTTGCGCTGAAGGAAGCGTTGGCGCAAAGCGAACTGCAGACTTTGCAGATGCAGATCCAGCCGCACTTCCTTTTTAATACGCTGAATGGGATCTCGTCCCTGGTCCACAGCGATGCGGGACGCGCAGAGCAGATGATCCTGCGGCTCTCCAGTCTGCTGCGGCGCACACTCAAGCAGGATGGCTCGGACCTGGTGCGACTATCTGACGAGCTGCATCTTGCGGAAGACTATCTCGATATTGAAGGCATGCGGCTGGGGAGCCGTATGTCCGTACGCTGGGACATTCAGCCGGAGACACGCGACCTGCTGGTGCCGCAGTTCATGTTCCAGTTGCTGATCGAAAACGGTGTGAAGCACGGTGTGGCAAATTGCCGCGGTCAGGGCTGGATCGAGATCACCTCCAGGCAGAGCGATCGGGCGCTGAAGCTTGAGGTGAAGAATAGCGTGACCGGCGAGATCCAGCAGGGCATGGGGGTGGGCCACCAGAATATCCGGACGCGGCTATCGCTCCTGTATGGCACTGACGCGCGCCTGCTGTTTCATCGCAGAGACAAGATTGCGATAGCAACGCTCGTTCTTCCGGTTTTTTCGAGCACCAATTCCGAGGGAAAGACAGAGACGGTTCGCCAGTTCGAACCGGAAATGAGGTCATAGTTCATGCGTATTCTTGTTGTCGATGATGAGCCGCTGGCTCGCGAGTCGCTGGCGCGGGTGCTGGGAGAACGTTCGGACATTGAAGTGGTGGACATGGCGGTGGATGCGATTGAGGCGCTGAGCCGCATTCGCGACCACGCCTACGACATCCTGCTCGTCGATATTCGCATGCCGGAGATGTCGGGGATGCAGATGGTCGACACTCTTCGCAGCCAGGGCAATGGCATGCCGGCGGTCATCTTTGTCACGGCATTCAACGAGCATGCTGTGGCCGCATTCGAACGACACGCAACGGACTACATTTTGAAGCCGTTTTCGGCCGAGCGCGTGCATCGCGCGATCGATTATGCGAAGCGGCATTCAGCGGACGACCGTGAGCGCAGGCTTGCAGAGATCCTTCCCCACTTGCAAACCCTTGCGAAATCCGCTCCCAGGATAGCGATCAAGTCGAAAGGAAGAATCCTCTTTATCGACGTGGCCGAGATCGTGGTTGCAGAAGCGGAAGGGAACTACGTGCTGCTGCGGCAGGAGTCAGGATCGCACCTGCTGCGCGAGCAGATATCGGTGCTGGCCGATCGCTTGGCACCGCATGGATTTGTTCGCATTCACCGCTCGGTACTGGTGAATGCGGCGCAGGTGGAAACGGTGAAGCCGCTGTTGACGGGCGAATATCTGCTGCGGCTGAAAAATGGCAAGGAGTACAACGTCACACGCACGTACAAGAAGAACCTGAAGCAGTTCGCGACCTTCTGGCTGGGCATGGACGCCATCGCGGGATAACGCGATGGCGTAAGCGGCCGCTATTTGTGCGTAGCCGCCGCTTGAGAGGGTTCATCCACCTGAACGATGCGATCGCCTTTTACGTTGGTGAGCGTCTGGACGATCCCGCTCGGCCAGCGAATCTCCACCTTGGTGGCTACCGCGTCCTTTCCCAGGCCGAAGTGCGCGCGTTTGTCGTTCGACGAAAGATAGCTGCCCGCCGTCGAGACGGTGACCATCTGCGTTCCGGCACTGGTCGTGACATGGACCTCTGCGCCGATAGCATCGCGATTGCTGCGGTGGCCGACGAGCAGCAGCGTCAGCCAATGATCGCTGGTCGTGGTCTCGTTGCGAAGCACGTAGGCCGGTCCGTCATTCGTGGTGACGACAGCGTCGATGCGGCCGTCGTTATCCAGATCGCCTACCGCCATGCCGCGCCCCACCCAGGCCTGTTGAAACACCGCACCGG
>JAUTWX010000181.1 GCA_030838385.1 Acidobacteriaceae bacterium | reverse complement strand
GAAGATCACGGCGGCGCTGAGGGAGCGTGGCTACAGCGAGGCGGACTGCCGCAAGATCATGAGCGGCAACCTGCTGCGCGTCTTCGCACAGGTGGAGAAGGTGAGCAGGCAATTGCAGGCGGAGGAGAAGGAGCGACCGAAGATCACGGAGGCGCAGCCGTTCCATAAATAGAAGTGCGGCTGACGCTGGATCGTTAGATCGGGCTATCAGCCGCAGTTGGCTATCGGACTCGCTGCTAGAAGGGGTCGCCATTGTTGAACGGAGACGTTAGCCACGGCGTGAAGACCACTCCCGGTCCCGCAACCGTTGCGCATTTCTTGCTGCCTGGGCCGCCTGGACAATGCCACCAGTTTTGGGTCGCGTCCACGGTGCCGGTTCCGAGGTTGTCGACGCCGATGGCCCAACTATTGAAGTCGTTCAGATGTGCGTTCACCTGGCCAGAGGATGCCTTGAAGGCGACATCGACCGCTTCATCCTCGAAGACGTTCTGTGAGATGACGGTTCCAGTGATCGGCGCCACGCTGTAGACGTTGATGCCTGTCGGGCCTGGTGTCGCCGCGTCCGCGGTGTCTGCTGCGTTGCCGGAGATGCGGTTGCCGACGATCACGTTGTCATTGAGATTGACGGGCGGTGCCGGAGCGGCAGCCGCTGCGTGGTTGTGCATCGTGACGCCGGGCAGGCCGTTGTTGTGGAGATCGTTGTCGACGACCACATTGCCCCACGCCGTGGTTCCGGGAAAGGGCGCGAAGATGCCCACCCCAGCGCCCGCGCCGGGCACCTGGAAGCCGTTGTGCGATGAGTTATTGTGGGCGATGGTGTTCAGGATCACGCCGAAGGAGAGCTTCGCAGTGGGTATCACCGAGGTGGCGGGTCCGTGCGAGGCCATGGTGATGCCGCAGTCGTAGGGATTCTCGTGAACGAAGTTGCCGCTGATGAGGTTATTGCGGCTGGTGCCGGTTTCGTCGGAGATGAGAATGCCTCCCGAGTTGCCCTCGACATTGTTGCGCACAATCGAGGAATGATCGGCGCCCATGAGGTGAATGCCCTCGCCACAATCTTCGCCTTCGTTGGTCTCAAAGGCGGGAATGCCGGGACATGCCGGGGTGGCGATATCGAGAGCTCTGTTGTTGTCGAGCACATGGTTGTTGACGATGGTGACGTCGGAAGCATTCGCGATGAGGATGCCTTCGAAGTTCGCATTGCGAATCTTGAAGCCGGATACCAGCACTCCGCTTACGCCCGCATTGGGAGCGGCCGCCATGCCGTTGATGAAGATGCCGTTCGGCCATCCCTTGGCATCGATGATGGACTCGCCCTTCTCCAACGCCACCAGCGAGAGCGACTTAGTAATAACTACCTGCTCCTTATATGTGCCTTCTGCTACCTGAATGGTGTCGCCTGCGGACGCCGCCGCGACCGCCGCGGAGATCGAGGAGCTACAGCCATTCTTTCCGGCGGGATTTACGCACAGGGTGGCGGCCAAGCTGGAAGCTGCGCACAAGGACAGCAGCCCTAGTCCGATGAGATACCGCACAGAATGACCACGGACTTCTCGACAACGCATAACTCTCACGCACTGAAACATTGATTCCTCCTTAACTGGAATTGTTCTTGTTGAAGCAATAGAGGGGTGGGATAGTAGGGGAATTCAAGCCGCGATGATAGTAGTCCCGCCAATTCGGCCGGCACAAGTTAATAAATCAGAACGCTTGGCAAGGAGTTAACAGACCATGAAACAGTTTTCTATTGGTACTGCACTCGTCGTGGGCGTGATTCTGGGGGCGACCGGCGCGATGCGCTCGCAGCAGAGCGCAGCCGGAACACAGAGGATCGTGCAGTTCGAGAACGATGATGTGAAGGTATGGAAGTCGATTGTGGTTCCGAATGCGCCGTTGACCATGCACCGCCACGAACATGGACGAGTCATCATTCCGCTTCGCGGGGGGACGATGAAGATCGTCGAGCAGACCGGCGGGAGCGAGGCGCATGTGTGGGAGACGGGGAAGGCCTACTGGCTGCCCAGGAATGCTCCAAACACGATGCACGCGGATGTGAATGCCGGCGATCAGGCGATCGAGGTGATGGTGGTCGAGTTGAAGAAGGATAAGTAGCTCGTGGTTCATGAGCAGCTACGCTCAAATCAATTTGAGAAGGCGCTCCGCATTGCCGTGGGCGATGCGCTCTTTATCGGCGGCGCCGACCGGTAACTGATTCAAAAACGCACGCGCCTGCGCCATCGATGCATAGGGATGGTCGGCTGAGAACATGATCCGATCGACACCTACTTCGAGCAGGAGGTCCAGGAATGTCGGGGTGAAGTTGAAGCCGCTGAAGGTGTAGTGGACATTCTGGCGGAGATAGAAGCTGATCGGATGTTTGAGGTTGGTCATGGCCATGGGCATAACATCGAGCCGCTGCAGCATGAACGGCAGACCTTCGCCCATGTGCCCAACCACGATCTGCAGTTTGGGATATCGATCGAAGACTCCACCAAGAATGAGACGGATGACATGGATCGCGGTCTCGATGTGCCATCCCCAGCCTGGCCCTGCCAGCATGTCACTTACCACGGGCGAGAAACCTGCGTATGACGCCTCGATCACAGCCTTCGGCGGCTGTGTGGGATGAAGATAGATGGGAACGTCGAGCGCTTCTGCCCGTTCCAGGACTGGCCAGAAGAATTTATCGTCCAGGTAGCGACCCCTGACATGGCCGTTGATCATGGCGCCCTTGAAGCCGTACTCATGGATCGTGCGCTCCAGTTCGGCGACGGCGGCTTGAGGATCGGCAGTCGGCAAGGAAGCAAATCCAGCAAAGCGGATGGGATAGGCCCTGACTGCCTCCGCGACGCGATCGTTGGCTTCGCGGGCAATGGCAGTCGCCGCAGCCGCGTAAAGCTGCTCGGTTCCCGGAGACGTAAGCGACAGCACCTGCATATCAATCCCTGCGGCATCCATCTCCGCAATTCTCTTCTCGCCAAGATCGCAGAGCTGCTCAAGGAGCTTTGCAGCCCGATCGCCAAATCTGGCTGCTCGATCCCTAAGGTCTTTTCCCGGTCCATCCAGAAATCCCGGAGTCGCGTAATGTTCTTCAAGAGTGATGGTTCGCATGATTGCTCTGCCCTGTCTCGCCAGTTGGATTATTCCTCAGGGTTGCTCAGAAGCGGCCGGCGATGCAAGGCGTGCCGCATCGGGGGGCATGAGCTGGGTATTCAGGAGGCGCGACAAAACTCCTGATGCGGGACTAGAATCCCGCCGTGCCGGAGAACGGGATCGAGAACCGTCTCTTCGGAAAGGAGCAGACTATGGCGACAGTAACCGCGCTGCGGCCCGGGACGTCTGGATTCCCGGTGTCCATTCGCAAGCAATATCAGAACTACATTGGCGGCGAGTGGACCAAACCCGCCTCGGGCAGCTATTTCGAGAACGTGACGCCCGTCACCGGGCAGGTGCTGTGCGAAATTCCGCGCTCGAATGCTGCCGATATCGACAAGGCGCTGGACGCTGCACACGCGGCGAAGGCCGAGTGGGGCAAGACGTCACCCGCCGTACGTGCGCGCATCCTGGAACAGATCGCGCAGCGCATGGAAGACAACTTGGAGATGCTGGCGACAGTCGAGACGTGGGACAACGGCAAGCCGATCCGCGAGACCATGGCCGCCGATCTGCCGCTGGCGATCGACCATTTTCGATACTTTGCGGGCTGCATTCGCGCGCAGGAGGGCGGCATCTCCGAGATCGACGAAACGACGGTGGCCTACCACTACCACGAGCCGCTGGGCGTAGTGGGGCTGATCATTCCGTGGAACTTCCCTATCCTGATGGCCACGTGGAAGCTGGCGCCGGCGCTGGCGGCGGGCAATGCTGTGGTCCTGAAGCCAGCGGAGCAGACGCCGCTGTCGATCCTGGTGGTGATGGAGCTGATCCAGGACCTGCTGCCGCCGGGCGTGCTGAATGTGGTGAACGGCTTTGGCCTGGAAGCGGGCAAGCCGCTGGCCTCGAGCTCGCGGGTGAACAAAGTCGCGTTTACCGGTGAGACGACGACGGGCCGGCTGATTATGCAGTACGCCTCGCAGAACATCATTCCGGTGACCCTGGAGCTGGGCGGCAAGTCGCCGAATATTTTCTTCGACGATGTGCTCGCGAGCGATGATGCGTTCTTCGATAAATCGCTCGAAGGCTTCACGATGTTTGCGCTGAACCAGGGCGAGGTCTGCACCTGTCCGTCGCGCGCGCTGATTCAGGAGAGCATCTACGACCGGTTCATGGAGCGCGCGGTGAAACGGGTGAAGGCGATCAAGCAGGCGAACCCGCTGGACAAGACGACCATGATGGGCGCGCAGGCTTCGAGCGAGCAGATGGAGAAGATTTTGTCTTACTTCGACATCGGGAAGCAGGAGGGCGCGGAGACGCTGATTGGCGGCAAGCGGGCGTCGCTCGATGGCGAGCTGGCGGAGGGGTTCTATATCGAGCCGACGATCTTCAAGGGTCACAACAAAATGCGCATCTTCCAGGAGGAGATCTTCGGTCCGGTGGTGTCGGTGACGACCTTCAAGGACGAGGAGGAGGCGCTGGCGCTGGCGAACGACACGCTGTACGGGCTGGGCGCGGGCGTGTGGACGCGCGACATCAACCGCGCGTATCGCATGGGCCGCGGCATCCAGGCGGGACGGGTGTGGACCAACTGCTATCACCTGTATCCGGCGCACGCGGCCTTTGGTGGCTACAAGCAGTCGGGCATCGGGCGCGAGAACCACAAGGCGATGCTGGACCACTATCAGCAGACGAAGAACCAGCTCATCAGCTACAGCCCGAATGCGATGGGCTTCTTCTAGATGAGTGAAGCAGCCAATACGGAGGCAAGGCCAGCCGGTGCTTCAGTTAAGGAAGTGCCGGCCCAGGTCGTCTCGACCGGAGCAGCCACCGCGCTGATGGAGAAGCTCGCCCAAAAACACGGCGCGCTGATGTTCCACCAGTCCGGCGGCTGCTGCGACGGCAGCTCGCCAATGTGCTATCCGCGTGGAGAGTTCCTGGTGGGCGACAGTGACGTGCTACTGGCCACGCTCGGCGAGACGCCGTTCTACATGAGCCGCAGCCAGTTCGAATACTGGAAGCACACGCAGATCATTCTGGACGTGGTGCCGGGGCGCGGCGGGATGTTCTCGCTCGAGGGCTCGGAGGGCGTGCGTTTCCTGATCCGCTCACGGGTATTTACCCACGCGGAGATCGGCGCGCTGCGAGCGGCGGGACGCATCTAAATTGTCCACACCGCTCCGCAGAATTGCTCATTCGCTCGAGTGCAGGCGAGGTGCATCGACCAGGCGGTTTAGACCCAGGCGGCCGCTGGTCTCAGCACGGGATAGAGATTGGCGAGGTCGCGCAGGAATTCGCGGACACGCGTGCGCATCGCGCGCATAGCCCAGACGAAGAGCAGGCGACGGCCCCAGCGGCGCTGCATGAGCCAACGGGTGGCATAGAACATGATGGTGCGCTTGATGTATCCCATGGAAGCCTCCTGCGTGTGAGATGCGGCGTATCGAAAGCCTGAGCGCCTGCCGTGATTGTTTTCCGGACTGGTGAAGCGTACGGCGCGCGCTGGCGCTGCGTGAAGCGCTTGCGATAGTCTGACGGGTTGGATCTACGCATGCCCTTTGTCCGCCGATTCGCCTTTGCCCTTTTCTTCGCTACAGGAATTGCCTCCGCACACCAGACGCAAGCCCCGCCGGCGTCGCCCGCGCTTACCCCGCAACAAATCCCGAGTGCGCCAAGCGCCGCACCCGGCGCAACACAAGAGCTGCCCGATTCGCCCGGCACGCAGGCCTCCTCGGCGGTTGAGCCGACCGGAGCGACGGCGGTGCTCGACACCAGCATGGGGCGCATCACCTGCCGGCTCTTCGACAAGCAGGCGCCGCAGACGGTGGCGAACTTCATCGGTCTGGCCGGGGGCACCAAGGACTGGACCGATCCCGCGACGCGGGAGAAGGAGCACGGGAAGCCGCTCTACGACGGCACGACGTTTCATCGCGTGATTCCCGGCTTCATGGCGCAGGGCGGTGATCCGCTGGGCACCGGGATGGGCGACCCCGGCTACTACGTTCAGGATGAGATCGATCCGTCGCTGATGTTCAACGTGCCGGGACGGCTGGCGATGGCGAACTCCGGGCCGAATACGGACGGCTCACAGTTCTTCGTCACCGAGGAGATGCAGCCGGACCTGAATGGCCACTACACGATCTTCGGCCAGTGCGATGCTTCGTCGGTGCTGGTGGTGAAGACGATCACGCACGTGGAGCGCGACGCACACGACAAGCCGCTGACGCCGGTGGTGCTGAAGAAAGTCACGATTGTGCCGGTGGGCCAGCCGCTTCCGCCGTCACCAGCGTCCACTGCTGCGCCGGCGACGGGCTCGGCTCCCGCAACGGCACCGGCAGGGACACCAGCGCCGGCGGCCCTGACACCCAGGCCCAATTGATTTTGAGCTATCTTCGCGGCCGGCGCGCAGCCGGGTCGCTCTGCCAACACTCACAAAGGAGACTGCATGTCCCGTACGTCAGGCACCTATGCCACATTGAAGACCAGCGAGGGCACCATCGTGTGCCGCCTGTTTGAGAAGGAAGCGCCGAAGACGGTGGCGAATTTTGTGGAGCTTGCCGAGGGCAAGCGGGAGTGGACGCACCCCACGACACGCGCGAAGTCGAACGACAAGCTCTACGACGGTACGATCTTCCATCGCGTGATTCCGGATTTCATGATCCAGGCCGGCGATCCGGCAGGCACGGGCATGGGTGGCCCCGGCTACAAGTTCGAGGATGAGACCAAGGGATCGGCGCATCGCTTCGACAAGCCGGGAAAGCTGGCGATGGCCAATGCTGGACCGAATACGAATGGCTCGCAGTTCTTCATCACCACGGCGAACACCGAGTGGCTGACGGGCAAGCACACTATCTTTGGCGAAGTGGTGGAGGGGCAGGATGTGGCGGAGAAGATCAGCCGCCTGCCGCGCGGCGCGCAGGACAAGCCGAAGACGCCGGTGGTGCTGGAGAGTGTGACGATCGAACGGGTGGCGTAGCGCGATTCGCGGAGTAAGAGAAGGGCGAGGCTGCGGCCTCGCCCCTTTCGCGCACCCAGCAGGGTTTAGACGCCGATGACGGCGCAGAGTTCCTTTACGGAGTCTGCGCTCTTCTTGAGCGCCTTTTCCTCTTCCGGCGTGAGCTTGATCTCGATGATCTGCTCCAGGCCACGCTCGCCGAGTTTGCAGGGGACGCCGATGTAGTAGCCGCTGATGCCGTACTCGCCCTGTAGATACGCGGCGCAGGGCAGGATCTTCTTTTTGTCTTTGAGAATCGCTTCGACCATCTCGACTGCGGCTGCGGACGGGGCGTAGAAGGCAGAGCCGGTCTTGAGGTGCTTGACGATCTCGGCGCCGCCGTCACGAGTGCGCTGGACGATGCGCTCAATGGTGGCGGCGTCCATCAACTCTGCGATAGGGATGCCGGCGACGCTGGAGTAGCGCGGCAGCGGGACCATGGTGTCGCCGTGGCCGCCGAGCACGAAAGCGGTTACGTTTTCGACAGAAACCTTTAGCTCCTCGGCGATGAAGGTGCGGTAGCGGGCGGAGTCGAGCACGCCGGCCATACCGATGACGCGCTCGCGGTTGAACTTCGACTGCTTGAATGCGGCCTGGGCCATGGCGTCGAGCGGATTGGAGACGATGATGAGGATCGAGTTCGGCGCAACCGCCGTGACCTTGTTCACCACGTCCGACATGATTTTGTAGTTGGTCTGCAGCAGGTCGTCGCGGCTCATCCCGGGCTTACGCGGGATGCCTGCGGTGATGACGACGATGTCGGAGTTCGCGGCCTCGGCGTAGTCGTTCGCGCCGATGACGTGCACGTCGCGCTTCTCGATGGGCATGGCTTCGAGCAGGTCGAGCGCCTTGCCCTGCGGGATGCCCTCCGCGACATCGATCAGCACTACATCCGCCAGTTCCTTCGAGGCAATCCAGTGCGCGGCGGTCGCGCCTACGTTTCCTGCTCCAACGATAGTTACTTTCTTGCGCATGTCTCTCCTGTCTCTATTCGCCCTTCGGGTTTGGCCGCAGGCGCTGCTACTTCATGTTCTCGATCATTCGCGTGGCAAACTCGCTGGTCTTCACCTTGGTGGCGCCCTGCATCTGCCGCTCGAAGTCGTAGGTGACGAACTTCTGCTGGATGGTCTTCTCCATGGACGATTCGACCAACTTCGCGGCCTCACTCCAGCCCAGGAATTCGAGCAGCATGACGCCGGAGAGCATAACCGAGCCGGGATTGATGACGTCCTTGTCCGCGTATTTTGGTGCGGTGCCGTGCGTGGCCTCGAAGACCGCGTAACCATCGCCGACGTTGGCGCCGGGGGCGATACCAAGGCCGCCGACCTGCGCGGCTGCGGCGTCCGAGATGTAGTCGCCGTTCAGGTTCGGCGTGGCGAGCACGGCGTAGTCTTCGGGGCGAATGATGATCTGCTGGAAGATAGAGTCGGCGATGCGATCGTTGATCATCACCTTCTGTTTCCACTTGCTGCCGCCGTGGGACTTGCCGATTTTGTCGATGACGGACTGGATCTCGGCGTAGAGCTCTTTCCTGAAGGCGTCAGAGCCGAACTCGAGTCCGGGCTCGATCAGCGCGGCGTTCTGCTCTACGGTGAGGCTGGGATTCGCTTCGAGGTTGCCGAGGATCCAGCTCTCGCGCTCGGTGACAGTCTGGTCGCGGAACTCGTCCGCGGCGACTTCGTAGCCCCACTCGCGGAAGGCGCCCTCGGTGAATTTCTGGATGTTGCCTTTGTGCACGAGCGTGACCGACTTGCGCTGGTTGTCGATCGCATACTGGATCGCGACGCGCACCAGCCGCTTGGTGCCGGTGATGGAGATGGGCTTGATGCCGACGCCGGAGTCGGCGCGCACCTTCTTCTTGCTTCCCATTTCGTTGTTGAGGAAGTCGATGAGCTTCTTCGCCTCGGGCGTGCCCTGGCGAAATTCGATGCCAGCGTAGACGTCTTCGGTGTTCTCGCGGAAGATGACGACGTCGAGCTTTTCCGGATGCTTCACCGGGCTGGGCACGCCGCTGTAGTACTTCACCGGGCGGATGCACGAGTAGAGATCGAGCACCTGGCGCAGCGTGACGTTGAGCGAGCGGATGCCTCCGCCGACCGGCGTGGTGAGCGGTCCTTTGATGGAGACGCGAAGATCCCGCGCGGCGTTCACCGAATCGTCGGGCAGCCAGTTCTGAAATTGCCGATATGCCTTCTCACCGGCGAAGATTTCGAACCACGCGATCGAGCGTTTGCCGCCGTAGGCTTTCTGGACGGCAGCGTCGAAGACGCGCTGCGATGCGCGCCAGATATCGCGGCCGGTGCCGTCGCCTTCGATGTAAGGGACGATGGGATGGTCCGGCACCTGATACTTGCCGTTGACATACTGGATCGCTTCGCCGCCCTGGGGTAGGGCCACGCCGTTGTAGCTTTTCTGCATGAGAACCGGGTGCTCCGTGGAGTGGAATGCGTGTCACTACCTACAACCGTCCACGCTACCATCCTGCTCCGCAAGCCGCAACGCGGGCCAAATGGCGAAGGGAACGGTATCATCATCTTCGAAGGAAAATGAAGTGGAAGAGGTGCCGATGCTGCCTGCCTGCCGACGCGTGCTTTGCCTGTTGATTGCAACCCTTACCGCCAGCCTTGTAGCGCCGGCGCAGACGCGCGTGGCCATCGTGGGACTGGTGCATGGCCATGTCTCCGGATTTCTGGACCAGTTGCCTACGCACACTGAGGTGCAACTGGTAGGCGTGTCGGATCCTGACGCGGCGCTGCGGCAGAAGTATGCGGCGAAGTATCACCTGGACTCGAAGATTTTCTTCCCCACCGAAACGGCGATGATTGAGGCGACGCATCCGCAGGCGGTGCTGGTGTACACGTCGATCGCGGGGCATCGCCGTGCGATTGAAGAGGCGGGGCGGCATCACGTCGCCGTCATGGTGGAGAAGCCGCTCACGATCTCACTGGCCGATGCGTTGGCGATCCGCAAGATTGCGCACGAGGACCATGTTCCCGTGCTGGTGAACTACGAGACGACGTGGTATGCGTCCAATAAAGCTGCCTACGACGAGTTGGAAGGCGGCAAGCTGGGGCCGCTGCGCAAGCTGGTGGTGCATGACGGGCACCGGGGGCCGGCGGAGATTGGCGTGCAGCCTGAGTTTCTGAAGATCCTGACCGATCCCCAGTTGAACGGCGCGGGCGCGCTCTACGATTTCGGCTGCTATGGCGTGGATCTGGCGACGTGGCTGATGCACGGCGAGACTCCGCTGACCGTGACCGCGGTGACGCAGACGCTCAAGCCGGACAAGTATCCCCATATCGATGACGAAGGCACGATCAT
>JAUTWX010000138.1 GCA_030838385.1 Acidobacteriaceae bacterium | reverse complement strand
CGTGGTGCATCCGAACAATCCCACCGGGCACTACACGTCGCCGAGTGAGCGCGCAGCCTTGTCGGCGCTGTGCCGCGACCATGGGCTGGCTTTGATTGTTGACGAAGTCTTCCTCGATTATCCGTTTGTTGGGCAGACATCGGCAGAGGCGAACGGCAGCTTCGCGCGAGGCGAGCAGCCCGCGCTGACCTTTGTGCTGAGCGGGCTGAGCAAGATTGCGGCGCTGCCGCAGATGAAGGCTTCGTGGATCGTTTGCCTCGGTCCGGAGGATGTGCGGAACGAGGCGATGCGGCGGCTGGAGATCATTGCGGATACGTTTCTCTCGATGAATGCGCCGGTGCAGCATGCCGTTCCGAGGTGGCTTGCCGGACGCGGCGCGATCCAGCGGCAGATACGCGAGCGGGTCAAGCGGAATCTGTCAGCGCTCGATCGCGCGATCGCGCAAGAGCATGCCCTTGCCAGGCTGGCCTGCGAGGGTGGCTGGTATGCGACGCTGCGCACGCCGGCCTTCGCAAGTGGAGAGGCGCTGGCGATCCGGCTGATCGAGAATCGTGGCGTTGCGGTGCATCCGGGAAGCTTCTTCGGTTTCGCGGAGAACAACCGGTTGGTGGTGAGTCTGCTGCCGGAGCCGGATGTCTTTGGCGAGGGAGTCGCGGCGCTGATTGCGGAGGCTGCGAGCCCGGTAACGTGACTGCTACCCCCTCCCCCCTCCCGGTGCCGGCGGGCCATCTGTAACTGCCGTTGAATCATGAATATAGACGGCCTTCCGAGGGCTAAATTAGTCCATTCATTGGAGTTATCGGTAAATTTGTCCAGCCAAAGCAGTTAGCGGCCGGCTTTGCCGGTTCAGCTGAGGACCGGTTAGCTAAAAGCGGTTGGCCGAAAAGCGAAACGCCACCGTTGTGGTGGCGTTTTGAAATTCTGCGGCTTGCTCTGAATTTGTTTCTATTTTTAGTGTAGCGAATTGGCCAGGTAGAAGTGGCAGATTTTTGCGCCTGTTCCCGAAATGGGGATTACCTAACATCGAGGTCCACTCTCGCTGCCGATCTTTCGCGACTCACAGCTGGGTGCTTCCATCTCCCCGACCGCAAGGAGAAATCATAGTCGGCTGATCACCGAAATTCGCAGCATGTTAGATATGGCAGAAAAGCAGATTCCTTCGCTGCGCCGGTGGCGCTTGCGCACGACGGCTGCGGTCGGACGAACGTTTATGGGAAGGGCCTCGGAGACAGGACACTGGTTGATACCTGGCGATGACTGACGCACGGCAGATTGTTTGCGGAACACCCCACCCTAGACCAGGACTCTTCTGCGGATCAGATTCCCAATATTGCCTTGGCCGTCCCCAGCCACCACGCGGGACTTCCGCGCCATAAGTAGAGGACGACGAGCTGGGCAGCGCACAGGAGTGGGACGGCGACGCGATATACCTTGTGGACACTGCGGTTGACCACGAGATCGCGCGCTACGCCCAGCAGCATTACTGCGTCGAGACAGAGATAGAAGAGGCTGTGGTTAAAGATGTAGAGGAAGCGGCCAAAGGCCGCGTCCAGCAGGACGCAGGTGGCGAGGAAAAGAAGCCTGCGATGGAACTCGGGCTTTCTCCGCCAGTAGATGGCGAGCGCGAAGAGGGATCCAAAAAACAACATGTCAGAAAATGGAATGGCCAGGAACGCGGGATCGGGCTGATGCAGCACCACGGCGTCGAAGTGGCCCATGATGACCGCGATCGTGAATCCCAGCCCGACCATCGCCACGCCAAGTCCCACGCCAAACCAGCCGAAGAACCGGTGCCACTTTACGTTGTGCGTGCGCACCAGGCCCGACTGGAAGATGTAGAACGCTACCCATCCTGAGAATGCAGCGCCATGAATCCAAAGAAGGAAAGGCCTTGGCAGGGCAGGGTGGAAGAGGCTCTGGTCGATGGTCTGGCTGAATCCCCACACCACGATCGCGGCGAAGAGCACGGACATGGCGAAGTAGAAGTATTTGTCGACCAGGCCATTGCGGCCGGTGATCTTCAGCTGCACGGCTGTAACCGCGCCCTGGGCAGACGAAGCCATAGTAGACACCTCGATCCTGAACTGGAGGAGAAGAAGCCGAATGAATGCCAATGAATGGAGCGGGGCCAAAGAATGGAGCGGGGGGAAGTGGGCCAACTCTAGCACGCACAGGATTGAAGCCACAACGGCGAATCGCGCGGATGCTGATGTGGAATCACAGTCTCCTGTATGGTGTCGAGTCTAGTGTTCGGCTAGAGTAGGGCACCCCGGCATTCGTGATATCCCACCCTTCGCTGTGCTCACGATGGGGCACCGGCATTCGCGATGATGACGGAACTCAGAGCCGCGTGTCTGGCTGCAGGAATGGATTGGTTTCGCGCTCCAGTCCGAGGGTGGTTTCTTCGCCGTGGCCGGGGACGACCAATGTGTTCTCTGGCAACGGCAGCAGGCGCGTGTGGATCGAGCGGAGCAAGGCTCGCGTGTCGCCGCCGGGCAGGTCCGTCCGGCCGACGCTGCCGGCAAAAAGCGTGTCGCCGGCCAGAAGCAATTCCTGCTTTGGGAAGAGCAGGCAGATGCTGCCGGGAGTATGACCTGGAGTGTGGATGACCTCCGCGTCAAGGCCGGGAATGCCGGCGGAGAGGCCATCCTCGGCGCTTTGATCGAGGGCTACCTTCTCCGGCGTGGGGATGCCGAGCCAGCCGGCCTGCATCTCCAGCATGCCGAGAAGGGGCAGGTCGGCCTGATGGAAGAGCACGGGCGCGCCGGTGATCCGTTTGAGCTGCGCAGCGCCGCCAATGTGGTCGATGTGCGCATGGGTGACGACGATCTGGCGCAGGGTGAGGTGATGCCGTGCCAGCCGTGCGAGGATGTCCGCGATCTCGTCTCCGGGGTCGACCACGATCGCGTCCAGTGTTTCCAGATTCGCCAATAGAGTGCAGTTGCAGCGGAGCGGTCCTACAGGGAAGGTCTCGCGGAGAAAACGGGACGGCATCCTTCGATGTTAGACCAATGCGCGATCGGGTAACTGATCGGCATTACTGCGAGATTACTAATTGCAGGTCCTCCTGCGAGGATGCGCCGCGTTATAAACAGCAAAACGCACAGGCTCATTGCAAATGACTAAACCCTGAAGCATGTGCGGGGAAGCGCACAGAAAGACAGGTCGATCCGCCGATACTCAGGCGGCCGGCCCTTGCGGTTGCGGTCTTGTGGTGCTTGCGCCAAGGTTTCCGCCGTTGCCGATTTTGAGAGGACCGCACCATGCCGCTGGGACAGCCCGGGAGTTCGAGGTCCATGCGCCCGCCTCGCGCGGACCAGGCGGCTGATGTTCCCGCACGCGCGACTTTGGAGGTGCTCTTTCTGGAAAGCACCGTGCTCTGGGCGAGCTCCACCGCATTGCTGGGGGAAGAGGGCCGCCTCTCCTATAGCGACTTGATGGTGCGGGCGCAGAATGTCGCCGCCGTGCTGCGCCGGCAGGGGATGCGGCAGGGAGACCTGGTGGGCGTCGTCGGATTGCGCACCTTCAGCTCCATTAGCGGGATCCTGGGCATTCTGCTGGCGGGCGGTGTGTATGTGCCGTTCGATGTGCACGGGCTGTCCGCGGAGAAGCTGGCGCGCCAAGTGGAGGAGAGCGCGATTCGTCTGTTGATCACGGATCGCACCGATGAGTCGGGCCAGACGTTGCCCTGGGCTCGTCACGTCACAGTTTTGGATGCCTCGATTGTCGAGCGCGAGTTCATGCCGGCATTCCGCGAGGTGAAGCTGCCACACCGGCTGCCGGAGGACCCTGCGGCTGTCGTCTTCAACGCCGAGGGACGCGGCGTCCTAGTGACGCATGCGGGCATTGTGCGGCTGGTGACCGGGGGAACGCTGATGGAGTTCCGCTCCTCGGACACCGTACTGCTGCACGCGGGAGCGCAGGAGCATTTGTTCCAGATGGAGTTGTGGGGTCCGCTGCTAACGGGTGGCACGGTAGCGCTCGCGCCGCACAGCGGGACAGCCGCAGCGATGCCGGCGCACGAGTATGCACGGGTGATGCGGCGCTTCCGCGTCTCCGCCATCTGTGCGCGGCGGGCGTTGCTGGAAGAACTGGCGAAGGAACCATTGGCGCCGCTCGATCAGGTGAAGCAGGCTGTGGTGGATGCAGAAGAACTGGCGCCGGCGCCTCTTGATACCGCACTGGGGGTCCGTCCGGGCACTCGCGAACAGGGGATGCGCGTGATCGGCGGGCTGGGAGCAGCGGAGACTACAAGCTACGCTGTGAGCGTGCGGGTGAATGTGGAGGAGGCGGGCCACACCGAGCCGGTAGCCGGCAGCGATGCGATGGTTCTGCTGCCGGATGGGCATGAGGCCGCGCCGGGTGCACTGGGCGCACTTGCGATCACCGGGGATGCGCTGGCGATCGGGTATTTGGGGCAGCCGGAGGCTACGCTGGCAGCGTTTTCTGAGGCGCAGCGTGAGAATAGCCAGAAGCTGCGCTGCTTCCGCCTACCGATACAGGCAACCCGGTTGGCCGACGGAAGCCTGCTGACAGGTGCGGCTGCGGTGGCCGCGGCGACCGCGGTGAAGTCGAGCGAGGCGAGCAAGGGAAGTGCGGAAGAGATTGAGGCGTTGCTGCTGAAGCACCCGCTCGTGCGAGAGTGCGTTGCGCTGTCCTCCGTACCAGGCGAGCGCGCCGTCTGCGTTTTCGCTACGCTGAAGCAGGTGGAGGACCCTCGCGCCGAACGAGCCCTGCGCGAATATCTGGAAAGCCATCTTTCGCGCGAAGCGCAACCGGCGGCGCTGATCCTAGTCTCTCGCATTCCGCTGGATGCGGCGGGAAAGCCGGACCGTGTTCGCTTGAGCGAGCAGTGCGAGGCGGTGCTGCGGCGGTTCACGCCAGGCGGTGCAGTCGCCGAGGCTCGACCGGAGAAGCAGGTCGATGCGGTACGCAGCATCTGGCAGCGCCTGCTGCATCGCATGCAGGTGGATCAGGACGAAGACTTCTATGCCAGCGGCGGCACATCGGTTCAGCGGATTCGCTTGTATGCGGAGCTGAACCAGCGCTTTCCCGGCGCGTTCACCATGGCGGAGCTGCGATCGCTGAACACCATTCGCAAAGTCGTCGATCATCTCAACAGCGATGTTGTGCGCGAACGCATGGTGGCGGCCGAGCGTCGCGGTGCGTGAGCGGCATGCTTGAGTGTTCGATGAAACCCGCATAGTCCATTCGACCCATCGCACTGCGTCTTTCTCTCATGTACAAACAGAGCGCGCGGCTGCACGCGCTCTTGCGTGTTTGAGGGTGGTGTGAAGGACGCAGATTCTGAGCAGATTCTGGAGGTCAGATGGGTTCGAAGCAGGCGGGACGATGGGCGGTCCCGGTGTTGTTCTTCATGCTGAGTGGAGCATTCGGCTCAGTGCGCGCCGCGGCACAGTCTGGCCAAACATCAGCGCGTTGGAGCGAAGCCAGGGCACAGCAGTGGTATGCCGCGCAGCCATGGCTGGTGGGTGCGAATTTCATTCCGGCGGATGCCATCAATCAGTTGGAGATGTGGCAGGCGGAGAGCTTCGACCCGCAGGAGATCGATAGGGAGCTGGGGTGGGCCGAAGGGCTGGGGATGAACACGATGCGCGTGTTTCTCCACGACCAGCTCTGGCAGCAGGATGCGCCGGGCTTTCAGAAACGCATCGACACGTTTTTGACGATTGCGGCGAAGCACCACATCAAGCCGATGTTTGTGCTGTTCGACTCCTGCTGGGATCCGGAGTTCAAGCTTGGACCGCAGCGTCCACCGATCCCGGGAGTACATAACTCCGGCTGGGTGCAGAGCCCGGGAGCAAAGGCTCTGGAAGACTCGGCGGAGCATCCTCGGTTGAAGCAGTTTGTGCAGGGCGTGGTGGGGGCATTTGCAAACGATGACCGCATCCTCGCCTGGGATCTGTGGAACGAACCGGACAACGAAGGTGGCGGCGACTACGCGAAACGCGAGCCGAAGAACAAGCAAGCGCTGGTGGCAAAGCTGCTGCCGCAGGTCTTCGCGTGGGCGCGCGAAGAGCATCCGGTGCAGCCGCTGACGTCGCCGCTGTGGACCGGCGCACGCTGGGACGAGCCAGCCGGGCTAAATGCCGTCGCGCGCACGCAGATTGAAGAGTCCGACGTGATCAGCTTTCACAACTACGGATGGCCTGAGGATTTTGCGCGGCGCGTGCATGAGCTGGAGCGATATCATCGGCCGCTGATCTGCACGG
>JAUTWX010000131.1 GCA_030838385.1 Acidobacteriaceae bacterium | reverse complement strand
GCCGAGAGTCCGCGAGCGGGCCAGAGCTCTCACGCAGCCACTGTTTGCCGCTGCCGACGGTAACCGCGATTACACAAGTATTACCCTCCGGCGGGAGCCTTCCGATGCCCTCTCCATCTACCTTGGTAGAAGGCAAATATCAAATATGCACATCTCAGCAATATTCGGACGCGACAGAACGTTTCAGCAGCCCATCGAGTGGGTTACCACCGTATTCATGGTGGTGTTTCACATTGGCGCTGTGGCGGCGCTTTTTGTATTCAGTTGGAAGGCATTTCTGCTCGCAATGGTGTTGTGGTGGGTCGCCGCAAGCCTGGGTATCGGCATCGGCTATCATCGGCTGCTGACGCATCGCGGCTACAAGACAGCCAAGTGGCTGGAGTATTTCCTGACCGTCTGTGGAACGCTGGCCCTGGAAGGTGGCCCGATTGCCTGGGTCGCCACCCATCGCGTTCACCACCAGAACACCGACAAAGAGGGTGACCCGCATTCTCCGCGCGACGGCGGCTTGTGGGCTCATATGGGCTGGATCATCACCGGCCAAGCCATGCACAACAAGACGGCGGAGCTTCTGCCCTATGTGCCGGAACTTCGCAAAGACAAGTTCCACGCCTGGATCAGCCGGTGGCACTGGATTCCCATCACCACGCTGGCCGTGATCATCCTGGTCGTGGGCGGATGGCAGTACGTCCTGTGGGGCATCTTCCTTCGTACAGTCCTTGGCCTCCATTCCACCTGGCTGGTGAACTCTGCCACTCACATGTGGGGAACACGACGATTTCCCACCCATGACACCTCCAGGAACAGCTTCTGGGTAGCGCTGCTTACTTTTGGCGAAGGCTGGCACAATAACCATCACGCTCATCCCCAATCGGCCCGTCATGGCCTGGCCTGGTATGAGTTCGACGTCAACTGGTACGGGATCTACGTATTGCGGATGCTCGGCCTGGTGCGAGAGGTAAAGGCGCGGAAACTCACTCCTGACGACGTGAAAGCGGCGGTTCCCCGAGTGCTCGTCGTCTGAAATAGCTCCGGTAGAGATACGCGGAAGTACTCTGACTACGGCGAACATCTGGTTTATGTCAGATGACTGCGCGGAGAGCGGCATTCACGCTCTTACGTGCAGCTCTGACAGCCACAGCGACCGTCTCACCTGCGGCGATCGTATGCGCGAGCGCCGATCTCTTCCGTCTCCCCGAGTGCTCGAAAGCTACGGTCTCGATTCCGCCACCGAAGATGGTGTGCCTCTCCTCCAGCCGATCGAGGGCGGCGTCCAACTCCGCGACAACGGCGTCAGCCTCATCTGCAACGACCATCACTTCGACATTGATTTTTTTGTAGAGCACCGGAATACCTCCAGCCTCCAATCCTATGCTTGCCCGGTTCCAAAACCAGTCCGAGTTCCCGTCTACGGGTCCACGTCGCAGGCTATTCGGACTCACCTTCCCCGGCTCCCTGCATTGAAAGGGCTTCTTTTAGGGGCTTGCTCTGCGACAATCCTCTGCGCCCCGTAAAATGGAAGGAGCATCGAATCAGGAGAGAGTGTCTACCCAAGCCATCCCGACCGCTGCAGCACCCGCGCTGTTTAGCGGGGCCGGCCGCCTGACCGACAGCCATGGCCGCGCCATCACCGACCTGCGCGTCTCCGTCACCGACCGCTGCAACTACCGCTGCGTCTACTGCCGCACCGGCACCGACGGCGCGCAGTACAGCGAGCTTCCGCTGGCTGACTACCTGCGCATCATCCGCGTCTTCGTCTCGCTCGGCATCGAAAAGGTACGGCTCACCGGCGGCGAACCGCTGCTCCGCCGCGACCTCACCTCTCTCATCCGTGAAGTAGCCCAACTGCGCACCAGCTACGCAGCCGACAGCTCACCGTTTGACGGCGCCGGTGGCGATTCTCGCCATAGCGCCCGCGGCGGTTCTAGCAACTTAGACATAGCGGTCACCACCAACGGCCACCTGCTCGCCGCGCAAGCCCAGTCGCTGCGCGATGCCGGCCTCAGCCGCGTCACAGTCTCCATGGACGCCGTCGATCCCGAGGTCTTCGCGCGCATCACCCGGGTTCCCGGCAGCTACGACCGCGTGCTCGCCGGCGTGCGCGCCGCCCAGGCCGCTGGACTCGGCCCGGTCAAGGTCAACTGCGTGCTGCTCCGCGGCTTCAACGACGACCAGATCGTCGCCTTCGTCCACTTCGCGCGCACGGAGGGCGTCATCCTGCGCTTCATCGAGTTCATGCCTCTGGAAGAGGACCGCATCTGGTCCCCCGACACCGTGATCGGCTACGACGAGCTGAAGGCGCGCCTCAACGCGGTGCGCCCGCTGGTGCCGCTGCCCGGCAACGCACCCGGCGAGACCGCGCAGCGCTTCACCTTCGACGATGGCATCGGCGAGATCGGCATCATCGCGCCCGTCTCCCGCGCCTTCTGCGGCGCCTGCAGCCGCGTCCGCCTTACCTCGGACGGCAAGATCCGCACCTGTCTCTTCTCCCAGACGGATCACGACCTCTACAGCGTGCTGCACCGCGGCGGCTCGGACGACGATCTCGCCGCGTACATCCGCAACGTGATTGCGCAAAAGGAAGCCCGCCACCACATCGGCGAGCCCGGCTTCCTCAAGCCCAGCCGCAGCATGGTCCACATCGGCGGCTGAGGCACCGCAAAATCAGCAGCAAACTTCTTCGCGCAGCAAACTCCGCGGTGCCAATACCGTCTATCCTGCAGTTCTGTCTATTCTGCCCTTCAGGTGTGATCTTCAGGTGGGGGGTAAGCTCAACGCATGAGAGTTCCGGTCCGATCTGCTGTTCGATTCGCACTCCGATTCGGCTCTGTCATCGCCGTCGTCTGCCTCAGCAGCGTTCTCTACAGCCAATCCACGCCGAGCCCGTCGCTGCTCGTCCTCTCCAAGCACGACCACACGCTCAGCATCGTCGATCCATCCACTCTCAAGGTGATCGCCCACATGCCCGTGGGAAACGATCCCCACGAGGTCATAGCATCGACGGATGGCGCCACGGCGTATGTCTCCAACTATGGCTTCGGCACCTACAACACGCTCGCGGTGCTCGACCTGGTGGCGCATCGGGCGCTCCCGTCCATCGATCTCGGTCCGCTTCGCGGCCCACATGGACTCACTTTCGTCGGCGGCAAGACCTGGTTTACCGCCGAAGCGGCCAAGTCCATCGGGCGTTACGACCCCGCTACGGGGAAAGTCGACTGGATCCTGGGTACCGGACAGAATCGCACCCACATGATCTATGTCTCGAACGACCAGCAGCGCATCATCACCACGAATGTGAGCTCCGGGACGGTAAGCATCATGGAACTCGAAGCCCTCCACATGCCGGGTCCACCTCCCGGCGCCATGCGCCCGCCCGACGGTGGCCCCCCACCGGGTGGTCCCGGCGGCCCCAGGCCGCGAAAGGATTGGAATGAAACCGTAGTCCGCGTCGGAAACGGTTCGGAAGGCTTCGATATATCTCCCGATCAACGCGAGTTGTGGGTTGCCAATGCTCAGGACGGCACCATCTCTGTGATCGATATCGCTGCTAAAAAGGTCGTCGACACCATCCAGGCGAACGTCCGTGGTGCAAACCGCCTTAAGTTCACGCCGGATGGCAAGCGTGTGCTGGTCTCCACGCTTGGCGGCCCCGACCTGGTCGTTCTGGATGCCGCCGCACGGCGCCAGATCAAACGCATTCCTGTGGGTCACGGCGCAGCCGGCATCGTGGTCGAGCCCGGCGGTGCACGCGCCTTCGTCGCCTGCACGCCGGATAACTATGTCGCCGTCATCGACCTTCACTCGCTCGCGGTTGCCGGCCAGATCCAGGCGGGCGGCGAACCGGATGGCATGGCCTGGGCGATCCGGCGCTAAACTGCAAAACGAACAAATCGCGGCAAACCGCTCCACCGTGACACAATCGACTGCAGCCGATGGCCGACTCTACCCCGAGCCCCGCATCCTCATTCGAGCATCTCCGGCTCTTCCACGATGCCGCGCGCGCCCTCACCTCGTCGCTCGACCTGCCCACCATCCTGCGCAGCATCCTCGAGCAGATGGAGCGCTTCTTTCATCCCGAAAGCTGGTCCCTGCTCATGGTGGATGACGAGAAGCGCGACCTGTATTACGCGCTCGCCCGCGGCGTCTCCGACGAAGCTCTGCAGAACATCCGCATCCCTTTCGGCACCGGCATGGCCGGATGGGTCGCGCTGCACGGCGAGCCGCTCATCGCCACCAGCGACGGCGTCGCCGCCCGGCTCTCCAGCGGCGAACAGCCGCACTCCGCCATCTGCCTGCCGCTACGCTCGCGCGAGCGCACGCTGGGCGTGCTGCAGGTGACCCACGTCGAGCCCCAGACACTCACCGACGATGCCACCACCTTCCTCTACATCGTCTGCGACTACGCCGCCATCGCCATCGAAAACGCACGCGCCGTCGAGCGCATCCAGGAACTCACCATCACCGACGACTGCACGCATCTGTACAACGCGCGCCACCTCGCCGCCGTGCTGCCGGTCGAGATCGAACGCGCCCGCCGCTTCGACACGCCGCTCAGCATCCTCTTCCTGGACCTGGACCACTTCAAGCAGGTCAACGATGTGCACGGCCACCCTGCCGGAAGCCGGGTGCTCGCGGAAGCCGCCGAGGTGATCAGCCGCACGATGCGCAATGTGGACGTCGCCTTCCGTTACGGCGGCGACGAGTTCGTCATCGTGCTCCCGCAGACCTCGGGTTCCTCTGCAGCCAAAGCAGCCAATCGCCTGCTCGTCGCCTTGCGTGCCCGCCGCTTCCTCAGTCCGGAAGGGCTCTCGTTGCGCCTCACCGCCAGCCTGGGCGTCGCCAGCTATCCCGCCGACGGAGACAACGCCGCCGCACTCCTCGAACGTGCCGACCAGCGCATGTACCTGGTGAAAAACTCCACTCGCGACGGCATCGCCAGCCACGATTAGCGAGTCGTCGAAGCCTCACCGCTCAATGGGCAGAATCGCGTTCGCGTTATCTCCCGACTGCGGCTCGATCGCGAAGTCCCACACCGACACATTGATCTCGCGCGGCCCGAGCACCTCCATCAGCGCATACTGGCCGACGGTCAGTTTCTGCTTCGGCACAACCTTCATCCAGTGACCGCCGGGCAGCACCGCGGTCGTCGTCTCCGTCACGTTCTCGCTCGGCTGTCCCAATTGATTCAGCGTCAGGTTCGTAATCACGCGATAGTCGCGCCGCGGGTCCACTTCGACAATGGCGTATTGACTCTTCGGCGAGCTCACGGCTCCGCCCACCTTCGCATTGCTCGTGGCTACGCTCATCGCGTCCGGCCCGGCGGCATCGTCGCCACCGCTCAGGCTCACGTAGAATACGGGCTGGCTTTCATGCAGGTGGATCTTCGACCCCATGCCGTCCAGCCGCACCTCTTCCTTGCGGCTGGCCAGCGGATGGATCGCCGCCCGCTGCACGTTGTGCCCGGTCGGCAGGTTCATGTCGCCACCGTCCTGCTCCAGTGTCACCAACTCCGGCTTGTCCCGGAAATAATCCAGCGCCCACACGCCGTCGCGGTCAGGAAGGTTGAGCCGCGGCGCCACCTGCGGCGTGCGCGCGTTCATCTCCGCCTTTTCCGCTGCCTCCTCGGCATCCACTGCCCGCGCGTCGGCCGAAACTGCGGACTCCTCCCGCCCCGCCTCGGTACGCCCATGGGCAAACTTCTCCGTCGCCGCCCAGTCCACCATCACAACCGGAAGCTCTTCCCACGCCCCGTTGCGCTCGGCCGAGATAAAGCGCACACGATCGCCCTTGATCTCCCACCGCCGCACCTGTTGATAGCTGCCATCGGTCAGGATGAGCCGATGGATATTGGCGATCAGCGCCGGGTCTGTCGGCGGCATCGTCTGCGCCAACGAGGTCGCCGTCAAAAGCAGCGCCGCCACTAGACTGATTGCTTCTCTGCGTCCCATTTCTTCCCCAAGTCTAGACGTTCCACAGCGCGGAAAGTCTGCTCCTCGAAACCCACTTCCCAACCCGCCGCCGCTCTGCGATACTTGATCGTGCCCACCCGGTACGCCATCCAAACCCAAAATTCAGAGGTGATGCAGTGTCAGCAAAGTACATCTTTGTGACCGGCGGTGTTGTGTCCAGCCTTGGCAAAGGCCTTGCCGCCGCCTCCATCGGTTGCCTGCTCGAAGCCCGCGGCCTTCGCATCAATCTGATGAAGTTCGACCCCTACCTCAACGTCGATCCCGGCACCATGTCGCCCTTCCAGCACGGCGAGGTCTTCGTCACCGACGATGGCGCGGACACCGACCTCGACCTGGGCCACTACGAGCGCTTCACCCACGCTAAACTCACCCGCGATAACAATCTCACCACCGGCCGCATCTACGAGCAGATCATCACCAAGGAGCGCCGCGGCGACTATCTCGGCAAGACCGTCCAGGTCATCCCGCACGTCACCAACGAGATCAAGAACGCCATGCGCAAGGTCGCGGCGGACTGCGACATCGCCATCGTCGAGATCGGCGGCACCGTCGGCGACATCGAGTCGCTGCCCTTCCTCGAAGCCATCCGCCAGATGCGCCAGGAGCTCGGCCGCGAGAATACCGTCTTCGTCCACGTCACGCTCGTGCCCTGGATCGCCGCCGCGCAGGAGCTGAAGACCAAGCCCACCCAGCACTCGGTGAAGGAGATGCTCTCCATCGGCATCCAGCCGGACATCCTGCTCTGCCGCTCCGACCGTTCGCTTTCGAAGGAGCTCAAGAGCAAGATCGCCCTCTTCTGCAACCTCGAAGAACGGGCCGTCATCGCCGCGCGCGACGTTGCCAGCATTTACGAGGTGCCGCTCAATTTCGCGCAGGAAGGCGTCGACGCACTCGCGCTCAAATACCTGCATCTGGAAACGCATGCGCCGGACCTCTCCCGCTGGAAGCAGGTGGTCGACCACGCCTACCACCCCAAGGACGAGGTCCACATCGGCATCGTCGGCAAATATGTCGAGTACGAAGACAGTTACAAATCCGTGAAGGAGGCCCTGGTCCACGGCGCGCTCTCGCAGAATCTCAAGCTGCGCGTCACCTGGCTGGAGGCCGAAGGGCTAGAAGCCGAAGACTACGTCTCGCAACTCCGGGACTTCGACGGCATCCTGGTTCCCGGCGGCTTCGGCAAGCGGGGCATCGAAGGCATGCTCAACGCCATCCGCTACGCGCGTGAGTCCGGCACACCCTACTTCGGCATCTGCCTCGGCATGCAGACCGCCACCATCGAGTTCGCGCGCAATGTCTGCAAGCTGCACGGCGCCAACTCCAGCGAGTTCGATCCCGCCACGCCGCACCGCGTCATCTACAAGCTGCGCGAGTTGACCGGCGTCGAAGAGATGGGCGGAACAATGCGTTTAGGAGCATGGACCTGCCTGCTCGAACCAGGATCGAAAGCCGCCCAGGCCTACGGCCGCACGGAGATTTCCGAACGCCACCGCCATCGCTACGAATTCAACCGCGAGTACGAGGCGCTGCTCACCGGCGCTGGAATGCGCATCACCGGCACCACTCCCGACGCCACTTACGTCGAGATCGTCGAGCTGCCCAACCATCCCTTCTTCCTCGGCTGCCAGTTCCACCCCGAATTCAAATCCAAGCCGCTGGAACCGCACCCCATCTTCCGCGATTTCATCATCGCCAGCTACGCCAATCGCCAATCTCACTCAAAGCATCCCGCGGCACAGCAGGAACTCGTCGCCCGGAGCTAAACCGTCTCCGACTGCGCCTAGACCGACCGCCCATCCTGAGAAAGATGGGCAACTATCCCAAGTGCAGCGATCACGCGGCATCCTGAGCGCAGATTCTCCACTCCTGGCACCCACGGCCGCAGCCCCGCATCTATCCTTGATAGAAGACGCCTGAAGAAGATGCCATGCCCACTACTACTCCTTTAGCCACCCGGCCCGTCGTCAAGCGCCGCTCCGCACTTCCCGCGCTCATCCTCGGCATCATCCTCGGCCTGCTCGTCGCGCTGGTCGCCGTTCCCGCCGCCGTGCGCCACGTCGGCGCTTCCATGCGCAGCCGCATCAGCCTGGCCTTTCTCGGCCGCCACGACACCATCGACATCTCGCAGCCCACCGTCATCGCCAGCATCCAGCGCCTCGCGCGGCTCGAATCCGTCGTCTACACCATGGACAAGGTCGTCGAGGGCGATCGCACCAACCAATACCTGCCCGACATCCTCACCGGCGACAAGCTGCTGCTCATCGTGCACGGTCAGGCCGTCGCCGGCGTCGACCTCAGCAACATCAAGGCCGGCAACGTGCAGATCGATGGACGCAGCGTCACCATCGCCATGCCCGCCGCGGAGCTGCTCTCCGTCTCACTCGACAACAGCAAAACGCGCGTCTACTCCCGCACCACCGGCCTGCTCGTGCCCACCGATCCCAATCTCGAATCCGAGGTGCGCGAAAAAGCAGAAGCCGGCCTGCGCCAGTCCGCGCTCGACAGCGGCATCCTGAACACCGCCGAAGGTAACGCTCGCGCCACCCTCACCACCCTGCTGCACTCCCTCGGCTTCCAGCAGATCACCTTCCGCTAAACGCGGGAACGGCCAGCCCCCCGCAGATCCCTCTACTACCAACGCAGCCGCACCAGCGCCACGCCCTGCCGCTCCAGCAGCATCTGCAGAGTCACCGCGCCGCCCTTCACCGCCAGCGCATGCGGCGCTACCTCTCGCTGCAGTCTTCCTGTACCTATCAGCTCCTTCTGTTGCGCAGCGCTCGGCTGCTTAGGACTGCCCATCCGCTGCCACACCGCATATGCATTGCTGTGCGTCGCATCCATCAGGAATATCTCCTTCGTCACCTGCGCAACAGGCAGCCCGCGCACTTCCATCGCCACCTTCGCAGCAATCGCCGGCAGATCGGCATCGTGGTAATTCCATAGCAGGACATCCACCTCGCGCCCCCGGCGCGTCGCGATTGCATCCACGTCCGGCCAATCGGTCACACTGCTGGTGACAATCTGCTCCACCGGCAATGCACCGGTGCTCTCCGTTCGCACCCAGTCGCCGCCCAGCATCGCCATCATGCGGAAGACGTTCAGCACCGCCTTGTCCACGCCGTTCGTCGCCAGCTCGCGAAAACCCGCAAAGTATGGCTGATTCTCAAAGGTGAACGCCCAGGTCACCGCGCCCTGCACACGCACACCATGTTTGCGAGCCAGCTCCCAGGTGCGCGCCGTCGTCTCCGCCACGCTCACACCGTATAGCGGTCCATTGCGATAGCCGTTTTGGGCCCCCTGGCACGCCGCGCAACCCTCCGGATCGCTCTCGCCCAGCACAATCGGCGTGTTGCGCCACTCCGGATAACTCGCAACCACCTCCATGCCACGTTGCACTGCGGCAAGCTGCTGCCCTACGTTCATCACCACATGCCCGTCCACAAACTTCGGCGATCCCTTCGGATGAAAGCTGATGAAGTCCAGCGGCGCACCCGTGCCGCCCGTTGCGGCATTCTTCCCCTGCGCGCAGTGCGTCAGAAACTGCCGCAGAAACACGTCGCTCTTGCTGACGCCGTTGGTTCCCGCGCCATCCTTTCCCGCCCCGTTCTTCGCTGCGTAGACGCCTGTCGAATCCGGGCCACCGATCTTCGCCCGCGGCAGCACCGTGCGCACCGCCGCCGCCGACACGTCGTACAGCCGGTCGTACTCCTCCGGCGTGCCGTGCCAGTAGCCGATGTCCGGTTCGTTCCACACCTCCCACAGCCAGCCATCCACCTCCGTTCCATAGCGATCCTTCAGGTGTGCGGCATATGCCTCGACCAGCGCGCCCCACTTCGCATAGTCCTTCGGCGGATAGCTCCATCCGGTAAAGACATCGCCCTTGGGAAAGTTGTGACGATATGGCTGCGGATGCGTCGACAGCGCCTCTGGCATGAAGCCAAGCTCCACAATTGGCCGAACGTGTGCATCGCGCGTCGCGTCCCACATCGCATCAAAGATGCGGTCCGTGATCGTCCAGTCGTAGACCGGCGTGCCATCCGCGCGCTCTGTGTAGACATTGGTCGAGCCCCACTTCAGTGAACCATCGCCATTGCCGGTTGTGAACAGGTTGTGCGCGCGAAAGTACACCGGCGCGTCCGCGGTGCGGCCCAGTTCTCCCAGCTCATCCAGCAGCTTCCGTCCATGCGGACCATAGATATAGTTCGGCTCATCCGCGCCAAAGTAGCTCCAGATCGGCGAGAAGCCGCCCATTGGAGCACCGGCATGCACCGTCACACGAACGTTTGCGCCATCCTCGCCCCGTGCCGGAAGCAATGCGAAAAGCAGCAGAAGACGCAGCAGAAGACCATGAGAAAAAGTTCGCCGGCGCATGCCGCCACTCTAAACGATGCCCGCCGGCCCGCGTGCTGTGAAGACCTGCTACTCCGTGCGCAGCACTCGCATCGGCTCCGTCGACGCAGCGCGATGCGCCGGCAGAAAGCAGGCCACCAGCGCCGCAATCAGCAGAACGCATCCCACCACCGCGAAGCCGGAGACGTCCAGCGCGCTCACGCCATAGAGCGTGCTCTGCATGGCGCGGCCAATGAAGTAGGCACCGAGCAATCCGAGCGCCAGCCCCAATGCGGCCAGCGTCACGCCTTCGCGCAGCACCAGCGCCACCACGCGGCCGCGCGTCGCGCCCAACGCCATGCGCAGCGCAATCTCGTGCGCGCGCTGCGCTACGGAAAATGTCATCACTCCATAAATGCCCAATGCCGCCAGCAGCAGCGCGATGGCCGCGAAGCACGCGAAGAGCACCAGCGTGAAGCGATCATCCGACAAGACATCGTGATGCACCTGCTCCATGGTGCGCGGCTGAGCCAGCGCAACGTCGGGATCTACTTTGTGCACGGCGGCGGCAATGCTTTTCGTCATCGCACCCGGATCTTCACTCATCAGCACACCGATCCCGGCCTCCGGCCACGGTGTCTGCCAGAACGGAATCAGCGTCTCCGGATTGTCCTCGCGCAAGTTATCCCGCACGTTGTGGAAGACGCCGACAATCTGCCACTCGACCGGCGGTCCCAGCTGTTGCACGCCAGGAATTAATTGTTCGACCACCACCCGCTGCTGCAGCGGGTCAGTCCCCTTCAAATATTTCCTGACAAACTCTTCGTTGACCATCGCGACCTTCACGCTCGCGGCCGTATCCTGCTCGGCAAAGCTGCGGCCATTCACCAGCCGGATGCCGAAGGTCTTGAAGTAGTCCGGCGTCACCATGCCGAACCGGGTACCCGGCCGCTGCGATGGATCGGCATACGCCGGTTTGCCCGCAATGGTAAACGGCATGCCGAAGCCGGCGCCCTCCAGCGGCGTTCCCGTCTCCGCCGATGCGGAAATCACTCCGGGCACCGCACGGATGCTCGCCAGCAACTGCCGATAGTGCGCCGCAATCAACACCGGGTCCTTCGAGCGGGTTTCGGGAATCGGTAAGTTAAACGTGAGCACATGATCCGTGCGCACACCCAGATCGACGCGCGTCAGGTTCAGGAAGCTGTGAATCGCCAGGCCTGCGCCTGCCAGCAGTGACAGCGCCAGTGTGAACTCGCCAATCACCAGCGCCTGGCGCAACCGCTTCCGTCCCACGCCCGTTCCGGATCGCCCGCCTTCCTTCAGTGTCTCCGCCGGATCGACCCGCGACGCGTGCCATGCGGGCACGCAGCCAAAGAGCAGGCCGGCCAGTGTCGTCGCGCCCAGTGTGAACAGCAGCACCGAGAAGTTCAGACTCAGGTCCGCCTCACTCGGCAGCGTGTTCTCGGGCATCGCCGCCATGAACGCGTGCAGCATCGCGTAGCCCACCCCGATACCCAGCGCGCCTCCGACCAGCGCCAGCAGAATGCTTTCCGTTAGCAACTGCGTGAAGATCGTCTTCGGCGTAGCACCGAGCGACGAGCGCACCGCCATCTCTTTCTGCCGCGCCATGCTGCGCGCCAGCAGTAGGTTGGCCACGTTCACGCACGCAATCAGCAGAACAAAAGCCACTGCACCCAGCAGCATCCACAGCGTGCGAATGCGCTCCGGTGGAATGAAGTCGTTCTTCAGCGGCTCCACAAATGCGCCCCAGCCCTTGTTGCTCCTGGGATACTGCTGCGCAATATGCGTGGTCACCGCGTTCATATCCGCGCGCGCCTGCTCCATGGTGACGCCTGACTTCAGCCGCCCCATCGCCAGCAGCCAATGGAAATCGTGGTTGAGCTGTTCCGGCTTAAAAGCGAGCGGCACGGCGATGTCGCCCTGCCCACGATCGAAGAGTCCCGGCGCAAGCACGCCGACAACCGTGTACGGCTCCGCATTCACCCGCAGCGTCTCTCCTATGATGTGCTGGTTCCCGCCCAGCCGCTTCCATAGCTTGTGCGTCAGGATCACCTCGTGATCACGTCCTGTCTGCCCCTCTTCCGGCAGAAAATCCCGCCCCAGAAAAAACGGCGTTCCCAGCATGTGGTAAAAGCCCGGCGTCACCTGACGCCCGTCGATCTGCTCCGGCTGGTCTTTCGTCGACAGATTGAAAGCGCCGCCCGTCCACGCGTTCAGCTCCTGGAAGGTCGTGTTCTCCCGCTTCCAATCCGTGTAGTCTCCCGCGGAGATCCCGTTGTGGTAGCTCTGAATCTTCGACCACACCACCATCAACTGCTCCGGATGCGGATATGGTAGCGGCTCCAGCAGCGTTGCGTAATCGACGGTGAAGATAGCCGTGTTGGCCCCCACCCCGAGCGCCAGCGTCAACAGAATCGTGAGCGTCAGTCCAGGATTCTTCAGCAGCATGCGGACACTGAAGCGAAGGTTGCGGAGCAGATTCTGCATGAACACCTCACATACCGCGTACGGACCGTGATCTGAAGCGGATACGCAACCGGAGCAATTTCAGTTCAATCTCCTGCACTGAAATTCGCCCCTACCAATGCCGGGCTGCATTCTGCTGGATGTAATGCTACATACGGTAGCATAGGGCGGCACACCCCGGAATCCTCGCGATCATGAATACTCGCCTTCATGAATATCAGTGCAGCGCCATCGCGCTGATCGTGCAGTCACGGCAGCTCCGGTTCTCGAAGACCGCCAGCCTGGTCTGTGCATCCTGCTGCATCACCGCCGCCTGAATCCGATTTCCCGCCCGGCCCAACAGGCGCGCGTATGCCAACTCCGCCACCGCATAGCGGTGACTCTTCTCTCCCTCGATCGCTGCCGTCAATGCAAAGCCCTCGCGCATCGTGCGTAAGCCTGCATCTCTGTCTCCGGCCCTTGCCTCCGCCTGACCTGCCAGCAACATGCCCCATGCGGTGGACTCATGCTGGCCCCCATGCTTCCTTCTCCATAACTCCAGTGCTTGCCGGTATTGCTGTAGCGCTTCGGTCGTGTGGCCTTTGTTCCAGGCGAGCCATCCGTGCATGGATGCCATCCCCGCCCGATCGTCGTCGTCTAGATCCGTTGCCTGCCTCGCCTCGCGATCGGAGCGTTGCAGATAGTTGCGCGCCACTCTGTTCCTTTTCTCAGCCAGTGCCAGGCTCGCCTGGTTGTTGGCCGCGCGCGCCATATCGCCATGCTCAGCAACCGCCTTCGCCTGCTGGAAGGCTCGTTCGTAGAGATACTCCGCGATCGTGAAATGCCCCCATGCTCGATAGACGTTGGCCATGTTGTTGAACACCGCCGCCAGTTGCTTGTTGTCTTGTGGCCGCAGCAGATGCGCTGCCTCTTCCAGCGCATGCATCGCCTTCTCCGGCTCATCCAGATCCTCGTAGCTGATGCCTTCCAGGTCCAGCGCCTGCGCGCGGTCAAACGGCGTGAGACTAGGGCTGTCGATCAATGACTGTGCCGCGGCAATCGCCGCTTCAGGCCGTCCCGCATTTTCCAACGCAAACGCAGCGGCAAGTTGGGGATGCGAAGGGGATGCTTCTTGAGCACGCAACGCGCTTCCCGCCACCGTGCCGCTAAGGATGAGCGTGCCGCCCAGGATAACGCCGTCCAGGATAACTGCGATGAGGAGTTTCGGTGAGTAGCTCATGCTCCCACCATTCGCCGCATCCGCACCGCGCAGCCACCGCTATGCAGCGAACCGCTAAAACTATGCAGGCAGAGTAGGAGTGTTCAGAATTCCTTGCGCGGATCTGCACCTCCTCGGGCAGCGATGCTGCTGAAAAACACACGCTGCTGCAAACCGGTAGCGGAAAGACGCAACCGCCCAGGGCTTCGATTAAGAAAATCTGCAAATCGGACGGAACTGTTATTCCGCCATCTACGTAAAGGCACCTGTGGCATCACCACAGAGCAACATGTCATACTCGTGTGGCCACCACACAGGAGACACCACCGCATGTCCGACCCCAAACTCGACCTGCTCCAGGGAACCCTCGACCTCATGGTTCTGCAGACGCTCGCCGCCCTGGGCGAGCAACACGGCTATGGCATCGCGCGACGCATCGAGCAGATCAGCGGCGACACCATTCTGCTCAACCAGGGCACCATCTACGCCTCGCTCGTCCGCTTGCAGAATCGCAGCTGGATCACTGCCCAGTGGGGCACTTCGGACAACAACCGCAAGGCCAAGTACTACGCCATCACGCGCAGCGGCCGGAAGCAGCTTGCGCGCGATACGGAGGACTGGCGGCGTCTCGCCGACGTCATGGGCCGCGTGCTCGCGCAATCTCCGGCCAATGCCCTCGCGCAGAGTCTGAGAGGTGCCAAATGATCGCCTCCCTGCGCTCTGCTCTCGCCCGCATCCGCGCCTTCGCCGGCAAGCCCGTGCGCGATGCCGATCTTGACCAGGAGCTCGCCTCCCATCTCGACTTCGCCATCGAGGAGAACCTCCGCCGCGGCCTCTCGCCGGAAGAAGCGCGCCGCCAGGCGCTCATCCGCTTCGGCGGCGTCGAGCAGTCGCGTGAGCAGCAGCGCGCCGCGCGTGGGCTGCCCGCTCTCGACATCCTCCTGCAGGACCTCCGCTACACGCTCCGCACCCTGCGCCGCGACCGCGGCTTCACCTTCGTCGCCATCCTCATACTCGCACTCGGCATCGGCGCCAACGTCGCGGTCTTCAGCGTGGTCGACACGCTCATGCTGCGTCCGCTTCCCTTTCGCGATTCCGCGCGCTTGCTCTGGATCGGTCCCGAAATATTCGACGGCAACTGGTCCGCGGCCACCTACTCCATCGACTGCTACAAGGAACTGGTCGAACGCAACAAGAGCTACGAAGACGTCGCCGGCTACTTCGCCTTCTCCTCCAGCGACAACTTCAAGCTCACCGGTCACGGCGATGCCAAGCCCTTCACCGGTATTGGTGTCACTCCCGATTTCTTTCAAGTGCTCGGCGTGGATCCTTTGATGGGCCGCCTCTTCCATGACGCCGAATCCCTCCCCGGAGCAGGCCAGGTCGTCCTGCTCAGCTATCCCGTTTGGCAGCGGCAGTTCCATTCCGATCCCTCGATCATCGGCCAGTCTGTGGATTTCGACGGTCACTCCTTCACCGTCGTTGGCATACTGCCGCGCAGCTTCGACTTCGGAGCCGTCTTTGCGCCGGGCACCAAAGTAGATCTGTTCGTACCCATCGATTTCAAGGGAACCCGAACCGACGGCAATACCATTACACTGATCGGCCGTCTCAAACCCGGCATTACCGTCGGCCAGGCGCGCACCGAAGCGGGCACTCTCTTCCCCAAGCTCGACTTCATGACTGATCATCCCGAATACAAAGCGGGCTACACCGCCTATCCCACGCCACTAAAGGAATACGTCAGCGGGAAGCTCCATCGCTCGCTTGTCGTGCTCTGGTCTGCGGTTGGTCTCATCCTGCTCATCGTCTGCGTCAATCTCTCGAACCTGCTCCTCGCACGCGCCGCCGCCCGCACTAAAGAATTCGCATTGCGCGGCGCACTTGGCGCCAGCCGCAGCCGCATCATCCGCCAGTTGCTCACGGAAAGCCTCCTGCTCTCCGGTGTCGGCGCACTTTTAGGTCTCGGGCTTGCGTATGGCATCACGCTGTGGCTGCAGCATCAGACCTCGCTCGCGCTTCCGCTGCTCAACGACGTTCACATCGACGGCACCGCGCTCCTCTGGACCATGGTCATCGCCGTTGGCACCGCCGTACTCTTCGGGATCACTCCCGGCCTGCGCATGTCCAGCGCCAACCTGCAGGAGTCGCTCAAAGACACGGCCGGCCACGGCGCAAGCGAGGGTCGCCGGCACGAGCGTCTGCGCAGCGCGCTTGTCATCTCCGAAGTCGCGCTCGCCTGCGTGCTCCTCGTCGGCGCCGGCCTGCTCATGCGCAGCTTCCTGCGCGTCCTCGACGTCAATCTCGGCTTCAAACCCGCTGCGGCCGCGGCCATCAAAATCGACTACGACGATGACAATGGCCGCAATGCCAACAAACGCAGCGCCGTCCTGCAGAACGTGCTCACCCGCATCAGCGCCATCCCCGGCGTCGAGCACGCCGGCATCTCGGACAACCTGCCCTTCGAGCGCAATCGCAGTTGGGGTACCCCACACCTCAAGGGCGTCGATGATAAACACGTCCAGCAAAACAGCGCCCTCGTCTACATCGTCACTCCCGGCTACCTTGCCGCCATGGGTGTCCCCATCAAGGGCCGCGACTTCACCTGGGAAGACAAGCCTCTCGCCGATCCAAAGAAAGACGTAGGCGTCGTCATCATCAATGAGAGCGCCGCGCGCCGCATGTATCCCAACGGCGACGCTATCGGCCACGTCATCGACTCGGGCGGCGGCGACTCACGCGTCATCGGCACCATCCCTGATGTCCACCTCACCAGCGTGGAAGGCCAGCCCGACTGGCAGGTCTACTATCCGATGTCGCAACAAGGCCCGGAAGGCGCCGAGCTTGTGGTGCGTAGCAAAATACCGCCGTCCCAACTTGCCTCGACCATCCTGCACACCCTGCGTGAGATCAACCCGGGACAAGCCGCCGTTCCGCTGCGTCCCATCCAGTCATTGGTCGATCACGCGGTCTCGCCGCGCCGCTTCTTCGTGCTGCTGGTCGGTACCTTCGCCGCGCTCGGACTGCTGCTTGCCGCGCTCGGCATCTATGGCGTCATCTCCTACTCGGTCACCCGCCAGACACTCGAAATCGGCATCCGCATGGCGCTCGGCGCCTCCGCCGCGCGCGTGCAGTTCGGCGTCATCTTCCGCACCATGCGGCTTGCGCTCATCGGCATCGCCGCCGGCGCGGTGGTGTCGCTGGTCGCCGCCTCGCTCATCTCCGCCATGCTCTTCAACACCGCGCCCACCGACCCCGCTACCTTCATCGCCATGGTCGCCCTGCTCACCGTCGTCGCCGTGCTCGCCGGTTACATCCCCGCCCGCCGCGCCTCCCGCGTCAACCCCATGGTCGCCCTCCGCGGCAACTAAGCCGAACGCGAAAGGAAGGGTGGGATACCACAATTTCCCGTCGTGCAGGATGCCCACTTCCGTGGGAGCTTCACTCCGCCGCCGTGCAATTACGCCTTATGCCATCCCGCTGCTAACCTGCCCTGCAGAAAGCACTGCGAGCCACCATGAAGTATCCGCCAGCACCTCTCCTTATCGCGCTCGCTATCCCGCTGACGCTCGCAGCGGCCACCAACCCTGCCGTCTATCAGGATGGCGTTCTCACCAAAGTCCGCACCACCGTCGTCGGCAACCTCTGCTCCAGTTCCACGCAGTCGGACGCCGCCACCTATGGCAACACCGCGCGCCGAACCTTCGATGCCTCCGCCAGATGCTCCGACGTCCACGGCGCCGTCTACACCATCGAGGTCGCCGGCAAAGAATACGAACTCACACCGGACCACTCGCGCGGCGCCCGGGCCTCCGCATACCTTCCGCTGACGCAACCCTCCTTAAGCAAAGCAGCCTGGCAAACCACCAGCCCGGCACAGCGATCAAGTTTTCGCCGCGATGGGGAAGACATCTTGGTGCTTGTGGTCAAACGAGAGAGCCACTACCGTATCTTCGTCGCGCACTAGCAGCGGCCGACTGAGCGCGAGATTGCCCCATCCTGCCGAACGCACGATGGGGCCCCTCGCCTTTACCCTAGCTGCCGCCCTTGCCTCTCAGCTCGACCAGAATCATCTCAACTTCTTTGGTCCCGATGTTCTGCGGCAGGTGGGTGGCGGCCGGGGTGAACTGCGCCTCGCCTGCCTTCACCTCAGCCTCCTGCGTTTTGCCGTCCGAGAAGGTCATCTTCACCTTCGCATTGCTCAGGTACACCGCAACCGAATCCGGATGGCTGTGCATCACAGACTTCTCGCCCCGCCCGTAGTGCACCTTCAGAATCCGCACCTGGTCGTTTTCGCTCAATACTTTGTAATGCGCAGGATCGGCTTTCGCCGCGTCCTGCGCCGGAAGATTCGGAACCATAGAAAGACACAGCGGGGCCAACAAAAGCACGAGGCATACTCGCATAGCGTTCTCCTTAGATTGTGTTTGGGGAGTGGCCCAAAGGCGCCTCAGCGTACTCCCCACGTGTTGCGGTGTCAATCGACGCGCTATCCTGTCCCCAATGCCCCAACGCGACTTCGAAATCGGCAGCGTCCCCGTCGGCCGCGGCCAGCTCTTCCTCATCGCCGGCCCCTGCGTCATCGAAAGCGAGCAGCACGCCCGCTTCATGGCCGACGCCATCCAGCGCATCGCCGGCGATCTCGGCATCCCCTACATCTTCAAGGCCTCCTATGACAAGGCCAACCGCACATCCGTCACGAGCTTCCGCGGCCCTGGCCTCGCCGAAGGCACCCGCATCCTCCGCCGCATCGCCGAAGAGACGCACCTCCCCGTCCTCACCGACGTGCACGAACCCGCGCACTGCGCCGTTGTCGCGGAGGCCTGCGATGTCCTGCAGATCCCCGCCTTCCTCTGCCGCCAGACCGACCTGCTCGTCGCCGCTGGAAAAACCGGCCGCGCCATCAACGTGAAGAAGGGCCAGTTCGTCGCCCCGCAGGATATGAAGCACGCTGTCGAGAAGATCGCTTCCACCGGCAACACGCGCATCTCGCTCACCGAGCGCGGCGCCAGCTTCGGCTATCACAACCTGGTCGTCGACATGCGCTCGCTCCCCATCCTGCGGGCGCTCGCTCCCGTCGTCTTTGACGGCACCCACTCCGTCCAGACGCCCTCCGCCGCCAACGGCGTCTCCGGCGGTCAGCCCGAGTTCATCCCGGTCCTCGCCCGTGCCGCCGTCGCCGCCGGCCTCGACGGCATCTTCCTCGAAGTCCACAACGACCCCGCCCACGCCAAATCCGATGGCGCCAACGCCCTCCACCTCGACCGCCTCAAGCCCCTGCTCCAGCAGCTATTAGCCATCCACGCCGTCGCAAAATAACGACAAACTGCCCCGCCGCGGATACAAATCGTCCAGTGACGAAGGTCTGGCTGCCGGCACCTTCCAGACAGCTCGCCGGCACACCGCACGCATCCATTCTCAGCGCAGTACCGCTCTTCGGTGCGCGCGGCAGTCGCCGTGCTGCGCTCGCAGGCAATCGCCCGACCATCTGTCCGGGCGATTGCCTGCCTATCCGTTCTCTTGCATGTCGCATCTTGCCATTTGTCGTCATCGAGAGACGGTTACCTGAAGGTCTCGGGCCGGCGCAGCAATTCTTTACCCCGCGCTCTGCACGGATTCCCATTTCAGGCATCCCATGTATGCGCCGTTGGAAGCGCCCAACGCCGCCGCTGATCTCGTCCACAACATCTGCCTGCAGCAAGACCATGCCAGTGAACACCGCAAGCTCACTCTTTCGGATAAACACCCAGTCGGCTCCACGCTTCAACCAAAGTGCCTGTTATGCCCCACATGACAAAAAGAAATGAGGATCTTTGTGACATTGCACGCCAAATCAATCTGCCTGATGACCGCACTCTGCACCGCCGCAGCCTTTGCCCAGATGACGTCCGCCCGAGCCCAGGCCCAGACGGCGGAGACCACCGCCAGCACAGCGCCCGTCGCTTATGTTTACGTGTCGAGCAATCCCAACGGCAGCAGCACCAATGAGATCAACGGCTTCGCCGCGGCCGCGAACGGCAGGCTCACGCCAGTGGCCGGCTCGCCTTTCCGCGACGACGTCACCAGCATGGCCGTCAACGGAAAATACCTCTACGCCTCCACCCGCAACGGCATTTACGTCGCCGCATTCGCCATCGGGGCCAATGGCGCTCTCCACTGGAGCGCATCGACGGACATCGTGAAGTACAACCAAGGCGACTGCGGAAGCTCCGGTCCCCTGTTTCTCGACCACACGGGCGCATCGCTCTATGACATGGAATTCAACGGCGATGCCTGCTCGAACAACTCCTATCAGTCCCTCGCCACCAATACGTCCACTGGTCGATTACATAATCTCGGCAGCGGCGCCTCTGGCGAATGGTTCTATCTGCCCGCAACTTTCATTGGCAACAACGTCTATGCCTACACCGCCGTCTGCCTCTACGACATGTATTGGGAGATTGCCGGCTTCAAGCGCAGCAGCGGCGGCCTGCTGAGCGAGATCAACATCAATGCGCCGACCCCGGCTCCGAAAGCAGGCGACTTCTTCTGCCCCTCCCAGGCCGCCGCCGACACAACCAACCACGTCGCCATCACCTTTCAGCCAGTAGACCAAAACAGTTTCAGTCCGAATGGACCGGCGCAGCTCGCAACCTATACGGCCGGTAGCTCCGGCAATCTCTCCACCACCAGCACCGTCGCGAACATGCCGGCCGCCTCCGTCGGCACCGTCACCGGCCTCGGCATGGCGCCATCCGGCAAGCTGCTGGCAGTCGCCGGAACCGCGGGCCTGCAGGTCTTCCACTTCAACGGCAGCCATCCCATCACCCACGACACCGGCCTCCTCACGAAGGACCAGATCGACCAGGTTTTCTGGGATAACGACAATCACCTCTACGCCATCAGCCAGAGCGCCGGCAAGCTCTTCGTCTTCACCGTCACTCCCACCAGCGCCAGCCAGGCTGCCGGCTCGCCCTACACCATCGCTCACCCGCAGAGCCTCATCGTACAGCCCAAAACTCCAAGGCCCTGACCTCATACCGCCGGCAGACCAACTATCTGCCGGCACTCTCCTTCAAAAATCGAATCAGGTCGCGACGCTCCTGCGCCTTCGCCACGTGAAACTCCATGTTGTTGCCCGCAACCAGCGTGTCCGGATCGGCAAGCCACTGCTCCAACGTCGTCTCGTCCCAGACAACATGCGCCTTCTTCAGCGCTGGCGAATAATCGAATCCCGCCACCGCGCCGGATGTCCTGCCGAAGACGTCGCGCAGCCGCGGCCCCTCGCGATCCTGCTCCATCGCGTGACATCCCGTGCATCGCCGCTTAAAGATCTCTTTGCCCCGAGCCGCGTCCGCTTCCATCAATCCTTGCCTTGCCGCGTCGGTGACATGCTGCGATGGTGTTCCGCGCGCCCATTGCGTCAGCGCCTGGACATCCGCATCCGTGATTTTAGCCTTCCAATGCACGACGCCATACTGCACTGGCGGCATCGTGCCTGCCTTCGCCTGAATCACGATCTCTGCCTTCAGCGCCTCCTGCTCGTCTGCGGAATATCTCTCCCACAGCGACAAATTCATCGCACGCCGTGCGTGCACGATGTCTCGCTCCATCAACCATGACGCCGGCGCGAACCGCCCGTAAATCGGAGCTCGCGTCTGCGCGGAGTGGCAGTCAGCGCACTTCGTCATCAGGATCGCGCGCACCGCTGGAGGCACGGCCGCATGCTCCATCGCTTTCTCTTCTACGACCATCAGCGGCGCGCTGCGCGCTGCATACAAGCCCGCGTCGCCGAAAGGATGTGTGCGGGCCAGCAGCAGCGACAGGAGCAACACCGCCAACGCGCCCGCACACCAGATGACTACGCGTCCGGGACCTCTCACGCTTTCTCCGCCAGCGAGGAATCAACGATCGCCAGATGGCTCTGCCGTGCGATGTACCGGACTTTCGTGATGCCCAGCACGCTCTCCAGCTTGCCCGCGGGAACCACCATCGGTCCGCCGTGCGGAGCCGAGCCGGGAGCCGGCTGCGGGAAGGCCGTCGAAGTCGCCGTGTGGAACGCGACATTGCCCTCCACCTTCTGCACGATCTGGTGGATGTGCCCATTGAGCACCGTCACGGAACCGAATCGCTTCAGGTAGCTGAGTGCCTCCGCACCGTCCTCGGTTCCCCAGCCCCACTGCGGATACACCATCCACAGCGGAATGTGCGCAAACACCACAATCGGAGTCGAAGCGGAGAGCGAGCCCAGATCATCCTTCAGCCAGCGCAGTTGCTCAGGCCCCAACTTCCCCATTGCATCGATCTGCTGCACATTGTTCAGCCCAATGAAGTGCACGCCCTTGTGCTCAAAGCTGTACCAGCCATTGCCCACCGTGCCTTTGCCGAAGCGCTGCCGATAGAGCACGCCATCATCGGTCGCCGTATCGTGTTCGCCGGGAACATAAAAGCTCTCGCCGGCCTTCACATTCTTGATGATCTGCTGCGCTGTATCGAACTCGGCTGGCTTCGACGACTGTGTTACGTCGCCGGTGTGCAGCAGCAGATCCGGCCTCACGGAAAGATCGTTGATCTTCCCGATCGCCAGCTTCAGCGTTCCCGCCACATCCTGATTCGCAGCCTTGTTGAATCCGATGTGGCTGTCGCTGATCTGCACAAAGCTGAAGCCCGATCCCGCGTGGGCATGCGCTGCACTTCCACCTGCCGCTCCAGCGGTCGCGGCAAACAGCTTCGACGTCGGCACGCCGCCCGCTATCGTCCACAGCAGCCCGGTCCCGGCCCATGCCATGCAGCTCAGAAAATTCCGCCGGTCGATTCCATCGTTAGCCGCACGTCCATCCTTGGCCGCTGGTTCGGGTTGTTTCGCAGGTGTATCCTTCGGCAGCTCCTCGAGCGTGCGGTTCACATCTGGCATATCCTTCACGGGTGATCCTCCACAGATGCAAACTGGCGGCTGAAACATTTATTCCGCCGCCCTGCGAATAAACTCTGCGAGACTCAGTTCTCATCTGTAGCGAGAGCCGGGAAAGGAAGTCCGGGTCAGATGGCCCTGCTGCCATGGAAGCGCGCAGTTCGTGATAGCGATCCCGGAGTCTCCGTGGATATCAATCCCTCCACGTTTGAGGAGCTGGCGATGCCGCTGCTTCCGGCGCTCTACAATGTGGCCCGCTGGCTCTCGCAGAATGCAGTCGACGCGGAGGACCTGGTGCAGGAGACATTTCTCAAAGCGCTTCGTGGCTTCGACTCCTTCGAGCGAGGCTCGAACTTTAAAGCCTGGATCTTCCGCATTCTCAGAAATACCTATCTCACCTCCCGCAGCGGTCTGGCCGCGCTGCGCACCGTCTCGCTCGACGAGATGTTGCAGGAGCGGAGTGAGTCCGCTCCCGACACCTATCCCGAAGCAGCCATCGACCGGCTCACTCCGGAGATCAGCCTGACCCGTTTGGCAGATCGCGCCGCCCTCCAGAGCGCGATGGAGAAACTTCCGCCGCTACTGCTCGAAGTCATCCTGCTGTGCGATGTAGAAGAGATGAAGTACAAGGAGATTGCCGGCATCCTCGACATTCCCATCGGCACCGTCATGTCTCGCATCGCGCGTGCGCGCGCCCATCTGCGCCAATCGCTCCAGCCTGATACCCCGCTGAACCGGGAGTCCCGCGCATGACGGACCATCTTTCTTGCACTACGCTCAACGCCCTCGTCGATCAGGAGCTCACTGCCGAGCAGGCGACGGCAGCGAAGGAGCATCTCGATCGCTGCCCCGCCTGCACCTCCAGCGCGCTCTCTCAGGCGCTGCTCAAAACTGCGGTCGCAAGGTCCGGTCAGCGATACGCTGCGGGCACTCATCTGCAGGAACGGCTGCGGCGTCTCGCATCCGGTCAAACGCAGCCACCTCTGTCGGATACGCGCAGCAAGGCTCCGTCATTCCGCTTCGCAAAGCGGGTTGCTGCTTCCGTCTGGGCGATTGCCGCCATGCTGCTGGTCATCGTGGCGGGCTCGATCCTCCTGCAGCGGCATGCGCAGCGCTCCGAAATCGCTTCCGTCCAGCGCGCCGCGCTGGTCAACGAGATGAGCGATCTGCACATCGCCACCCTCGCCGGGGGTCAGCCGCCGCAGGTAATCTCTTCCGATCGTCACACAGTAAAGCCCTGGTTTCAGGGAAAGCTGCCCTTCAGCTTCAATCTGCCGGAGAATCTGCCTGACGACACAAAGCTCGATGGCGCAAACCTCGCCTATCTGCACAACCGCCCCGTAGCGCAGCTTCTCTACAGCATCGGCCGCCATCGCGTCTCTGTATTAGTCCGGCAGAAACAGGACGCCGCGCCCATGCCGGCCCAGACGGAACGCGCAGGATTTAATGTAACCGGCTCCGCTACAGATGACCTCGAAGTCATCGCCATCAGCGACGTAGACCCTGCCCGCCTGTCAGCACTCGTCCACGCAATCGAACAAACCCAGACAAAGCACTGACAAGACTTAGCCCCGACACTTCGCCACAATCAGCGTAATGTCGTCGTGCTGCTCCTGCGGACTGAAGCGCTGCACATCTCGAATTACGGATGCGACCATCGACTCGGCATCCTGTCCCCGATGCCGCGTCAACGCCTCGATCAGACGCTGCTCGCCGAACTCCTCTTCTGCGCCGTTGAACGATTCCGTCACCCCATCGGTATAGAGGGCGAGCGTGTCGCCGGGAAAAAGCTGGCACTCCACCGTCGGGCTCTCCCACTCTTTGAACAACCCGAGCACCGTGCCCGTCGAGCGAAGCCACTCCGCTGCGCCATCCCGCCGCAGCAGCAGCGCAGAAAGATGGCCGCAGTTCGTGTATCGCAGACGCTGCGCAGCATCGTCGTATTCGGCAAAGAAGACCGTGGCATACGCGCTGTCCACCGTGTTCTCAAAGAAGAGCCGGTTCACGGATTGCAGAAAGCGCTGCGGCTGTTCGCGCGCAAGAGCAAACTGGCTGCGCAAGTTGGCCTGCAGATTGGCCATCAACAGCGCAGCCGCAATTCCCTTGCCCGAGATATCCCCGACGAACAATCCGAGCCTGCCCTGTCCCAGCGCAAAAAAGTCGTAGTAGTCGCCGCCCACCTGGCGCGCCTGGATGCAGGCGCCCGCGTAGTCCAACGTCTGGAGCGCGGGAAAATTCTGCGGAAACAGCCTGGCCTGCACCTGCTTCGCAATCTCCATCTCCTGCGCCGCGCGCCGTTCCGACTCCAGCCGCTCCGCATGCGCGCGCCGTTGCGCCTCCATCTCCCGGCTCATCTCGTCGGAGCCCACCAGGTCGAAGGTGTTCTCATCCACATCGCAAAAACTGGCGAAAGTGCCGCCCCACAACTGCGGCTGCGGAGGTTGAATAAAGCGCACCCCGCGGCTCCGCCACAGCTCATAGATGGCATAAATATCTTCGGCAAGAAAAGCAATCTGCGTCGGCCGGCCAATCAACCTGTAGTTCTCTGCACCGCGGTTGGGAGCAATCAGCGCTAGGATTGCGCTGCCATCCGGCGGCGCAATGGCCACCCACCGCCCGAACTCGAAGCGCGCCTCGGCCAGCACGCTGAATCCAAGCAGATCCACGTAGAACTTCAGCGCCCGCTCATGATCTCGAACGAAGACATTGGACTTGAAGAGGCGCAGGTAAGGATTCTGCCGGTCCGCCTGCACCACGGCTCCGTCCGCCACCCGCCGCACGCGAGGGTCCGCCGTTTCAGAAATGGCACTCTCGTGGTTTAGCTTCTGGTCCAACGCAAGCTCCTCCGCCCGATGCCGCAGCAAGCACAGCGACCAGAACATTGTGCCAGTCCCGGAGATACCCCGCATCCCGGAAATATCGAATGAAGCCTCCCACCGCCAGGCGTTCTGATCGATCGCCGCAGCCTGGTCCAGAACGAACCATTGCCAACCCCGCTGAAGACCAGCACATCACGCAGTCCGAAGTCCTCGTCCCCGCTAGAGTGCACGCCTGCCGAATGCGAGGATACAGCACCTCCACACAAGCCGTTTAGCGTTCGTAATTCTGCGAACTGCAGCGGTTGCGACCCGATCGAGCTCAGTGGTATTGGCTAAGGTGGTGCCCGATATAATGCCCGGATGTATACGCCTCAGGCTGGAATCTTCGCTCTTGGAACGTCCTCTCATGCGTACCTGGAGTTTGACATTCTGGACGCGAAGAAATCCAAGGAGTTCGCCTTTACAATCTCCGCTATCCGTGAACCAAGGACCACCACCGGAGGAGTGAACTTCGTCATCGGCTTTCGGCCTGAACTCTGGCGCGACATTGTTCCAGATGACGCCCCTCCGGGCGTGGAGGGCTTTAATAAAGAGATCCAGGGCACAGAAGGATTCGTTATGCCAGGCACGCAACACGATGCACTGGTATGGCTATCCGGCAGTGCTTATGACGTTATCTTCGATATGGCCCGCTCGGTCATCCATGACCTCGCAGGGCAGGCCCTGCTAAGGGAAGAAACCTCGAGTTGGTCTTACCGGCACGATCGCGATCTTACCGGCTTCATCGATGGCTCGGAGAATCCGACGCTGCTCGATGCTCCCATCGCAGCACTCCTGCCCGAAGGAGTTCCCGGTGCTGCTGGCTCAGTCCTGTTGCTTCAAAAGTGGAAGCACAAGACAGCTGAGTGGGAAGCTCTGCCGATCGAACAGCAGGAGCGCGTCATGGGACGCACGAAGCTCGACAGCATCGAGCTCGAGAACAAGCCATCGGACTCGCATGTCGCTCGTACGGATCAGGACGAGTTTGGGAACATCTTTCGTCGCAACATGCCGTACGGAAGCGTCGACGACCATGGCACCATGTTCGTGGGATTCAGCGCAGACCAGAAGCGGCTTTCCAGAATGCTCGATAGCATGGCGGGCCGAATCACCGGCACGCGCGATGCGCTCACACGCTTTACTCAGCCGTTGACTGGCTCCTATTATTTCGTGCCTTCTGTCGAGAGTCTGCGGCGCTTACGGTAAAACGACGACGCAAACGTCACCGCTTCTGACCCTTAGAGGATCGAGTTGTTCCTTTGCGTAATCCTCTGGCTACTGCCTGTTCAGGCTCGGAAGCTTCGGTGGATCGGTATCAGGGAAGAAGCCCAACAAATCTTTGGAGACATGGATCAGTCCTCACAAGTCGGCTTCTCATCACCTAGGTTGTCGAATTGTTCATATCGCAACCGAAATGCGCTACGTCCAATAAGACACTGTTAAAGTTACATATCCACTACGAGCAGCCGCCCGAGTTCCCGCTCGAACGCATCAAGACAAGCTCAACTGGCATGTCGAGAAGATAAAGCTCGCGAAAGACAAGACCGAGCTCCGCTACAACAGCTTCCTCACCCTGCGCGGCATCCCGCCCAAGGTCTCCGAGTATCGCCGAGGCAATCGCTCGGCAATCGAATCGGTACTCGACCAGTACCAGGTCCCCACCGACAAGCGCTCCGGCATCGTCAACGACCCTTAGCCGCGACGACGATTAAGTAGATATTTGCAACCAATCGCGCCCCAAAACGCACCCAGACAGCCTTATTCGGAACAAAAAAAGGGCCCCTCTTTTGAGGAGGGGCCAATCTGCCTTGGTTCTCTCGTTGTGTGAGAGCTTGGTTGCGGGCTGCCTCTTATTGCTGAGGTTGCGCCATCGGCTGCGACGCAGCACCCTGGGGGGAGGGCTGCGAAGGTGACTGCTGCGTCGCGCCAATGGGTGAGCTGGCATCCGGAGATGACCCACTCATACCCGCTAAACTGTTATGCATCAACGTCA
>JAUTWX010000116.1 GCA_030838385.1 Acidobacteriaceae bacterium | reverse complement strand
GCTTGAACGAAAAACAGTCGCCGCGAGGCATCGGAGATCGGCACCATGGATAGTAAGCCGGCACAAAACATTCAAGACACTTTTCTGAATACGGTCCGCAAGGACAAGACCCCCATCACCATCTATCTGGTCAGCGGCGTCAAGCTGACCGGCAGGATCCGCTCCTTCGACAAATACTCGGTTCTGCTTGAAAACAACAGTCAGGAACAGTTGATCTTCAAACATGCCATCTCGACGGTGGTGAGCAATCGTTCGGTGATGCACGATCACCGGCTCGGTCACCCACCTGCCGCAGTGCCGCACGCGCAGCCCACGCCGCTGCGGCAGGAGGCGGAATCGTAAGACGTACGATCGTCCTCCCCCACCTCGCTCTATGAACAGAGCCGTACCCTCGCAGCCAGCGCGAACCAACCGGTGTGTGCTGGTCTCGGTGGAATTTTCAGGACGGCGGCACGCCGCATCGCGGGCCGCTGCTGCCGCCCGTGCGGCTGCTCAACCCCGGGACGCTGTGGCGCATCTGTCGGCTGATTCGCCATCCGGCGATGGGCAACGTGCGCCGCGCGTTGCTGCATCCGCCTTCGATTTCGAGGCGGCCCGCGAGGAATTCCGCGAATTAGTGGTGAGCGCCGGTGGCGACGTTGTTGCAGAAGTCGCGCAGCGCCGGCTGGAACCGGATGCCGCGACCCTGATCGGCAAGGGAAAGATCGTGGAAGTCGCGGGAGTCGCAGCCTCGGCCGAGGCGGACGTGGTTCTGTTCGATCAGGATTTGTCACCGACACAGTTGCGAAATCTGGAAAAGGACCTGCCCGCCCGCGTGGTGGACCGTACCCAGCTCATCCTCGACATCTTTGCCCGCCACGCGCGCACCCGCGAGGGTCATCTGCAGGTGGAGCTGGCGCAGCTTGAATACATGCTGCCGCGGCTGGCCGGGCGCGGCGCGGCCATGTCGCAACTGGGCGGCGGCATCGGCACCCGGGGCCCTGGCGAGACTAAGCTCGAAACCGATCGCCGGCGCATCCAGCGGCGGCTGGTGGCGTTGCGCAGCGACTTGGACGCGGTGCGGCGCGTCCGCGGACAGCAGCGGCAGCGGCGCGAGGCGGTGCCTGTCCCTACCATTGCGTTGGTGGGCTATACCAATGCCGGGAAGAGCACGCTGTTCAACCGGCTGACGCACGCCGATGTACTCGAGTCGGCGCGCATGTTTGCCACTCTCGATCCCAAGCTGAAGGCGCTCACGCTGCCCTCGCGACGCAAGATATTGCTCTCCGACACGGTAGGATTCATTCGCGACCTGCCGCATACGCTGGTCACCTCGTTTCGCGCCACCCTCGAAGAGGTGCAGAAGGCCGAAGTGCTAATTCATGTGGAGGACGCAGCCAGCCCGATGCGCGAGGAGCACCATCGCGAGGTGGATCGCGTCCTGGCGGAGCTGGACGTAAAAGGAACGAAGCAGATTCACGTGCTGAACAAGAGCGACTTGCTGCCGGAGGTGGAGCGCGCGGGTCTCTCCGGGCGCGCAGACGTGACGGTGGTCTCAGCCAGGAGCGGCGAAGGGATAGAGGAGCTGCTGGCGCGAATGGACGCGGCGCTTTCCGCTGATCCTCTGGTGACACAAATGATGACGGTGCCGCAGAGCGAAGGCGGTGTGCTGGCGGCTTTGGGCGCGGGCGCCCGGCTCTCCGAGCGTACCTTCACGGGGAGCGATGTCACGATGGTGGTGGAAGGGCCGGCATCGCTGTTGGGCCGCTATCGGCGGTTTTGGCACGGCAATACAGTGATCACAACTGAGGAGTCGCGCGCCTGAGAGATGACTGGTGCCGAGCTGCAGGGGAAGGGAAGCGGTGATACGTCCCTTCGACCCTGCGTTCAGCAGACCCGGAGTGGGTCGAGATACATACCAGTGTACCCCCATTACGGGCCCAGTCAAGAAATAGATGGCGGTTATTCTCCGTAAGATAAAACCCGCTGCATCAGCCCTGTTTACCGCGGTTTGACACCCCAAAATCGGCTCTGTTAAAACCATAGTTTCCAGACGTATTTGCCGCCATCTTCCATCCTGATGGATGGCACCCTCGGGGACTGCATTGGACCTAATCTTCCAACAACTTGCCGATCTCTTTCTGCGTTCGATACCTACGGTTGTGCTGTTTTTGCTGCTGGTGGCCGCTTACCGACTGCTGGTGCATGCGCCGCTGCTGAAGGTGCTGGCGGAGCGGCGGGAGCGCACGACCGGCGCTGTGGCACGCGCGGAGGCGGCCATCCGCGCGGCGGATGCACGATCGCAGGAGTACGAGGCCAAGTTGCGGGCAGCGCGGGCGGAGATCTTCCATGCCCGGGAGCAGCGCGTGCAGGCCATGCAGCGGGAGCGCGAGCGTGTGCTGGAAGAGACCCGGCATAGCGCGCACGAGACGGTACGTGCCGCGCGCGAGCGGTTGGATGGTGAGGCGACCGAGGCGCGCGCTACGCTCGAGAGCAGGGCAGACGCACTGGCGGCAGAGATTCTACGGGTGATCGTTCCCTCGGCAAGCAGCGTAGCCGCAATCGCGCCCAGAGGTACCTACTGATGCGAGTTCCTATTCTGCGGCTGGCTGCCAGGACACTTGTGCTCGCTGCTTCTCTCACGCCGGCGTTCGCGCAGGCGCCTGCCCCCCAGGCACAACAACCGGCCCAGCCGGCTGGCGCGCCCGCGAATCCCTCTACTCAGCGCCAGAACAGCAGCGACTTCATCGACAGTAGGACGGCGAATTCGCAGAATCTGGCCAAGGCGGAGCAGGAAGATGAGGAGTACGTCTTCAGGCACTCGGACTCGGTCCGCGCCTTCGCGAAGATGTTCCATTTGTCCCCAGAGGCCGCTTCGATGGTCTTCTGGTCGCTCAATGCGGTCCTGCTGTTCGTCTTCGTCGGCTATTTCCTGGTGACTGGGCTGCCCAAGGCCTTCCGTAGTCGGCGCCAGCAGTTGGACCGGCAGATTGTGGAAGCGCGGGCCGCAACGGAAAAAGCCGAGGAGCGGCTGCGCACGGTCGAGGAGCGGCTGGGGCGGCTGGACTCGGAAATCGCCGCGGTGCGCGAGCAGGCCGAGCGCGACAGCGCACACGACGAGGTGCGCATCAAGCAGGCGATGGAAGACGAGAAAAAGAAGATCGTTGCGTCGGCGGAGCAGGAGATTGCCGCCGCGGGCGCCGCGGCCGAGCGCCGTCTGCGCAAGTTTGCCGCGGAGATGGCGATCGATCGTGCGAGCTCGCGGCTGCACCTGACCGAAGGCGACGATCGCACCCTGATACAGGAGTTCGCCTCGAGCCTCGGCTCCGACGGCAGCAAGGGGGGCAGGAACTGATGGCGGACTTTGCTGCCCGCTATGCGCGAGCATTCGCCGACGTGGTCCTTGGCGATCGCATTCCCATCGACCAGGTGAACGCGCAACTGAACGATTTTCTCGCCACGCTCGATGGGAGCGCGGACCTGCGCCAGGCGCTATTCAATCCCGCGCTGGCGGTGGATGTACGGGTGCGGGTGATCGATGCGCTGGCACCGCGCCTCCATCTGGCCCGGGAGGTGCGCAACTTCCTGGCCGTGTTGCTGCGGCACGACCGCATGAGCGCGATCGAGGAGATTGTCGCTGCCTATCGAGCCGAGGTCGACCGGCGGCAGGGCATCTCAAACGTAGAGGTGATCTCCGCGCGCCGATTGGATGCCGATGAGCGCTCGCAGATGGAGCAGCAGGTGGCACGGCTGGCCGGTACACAGGTGCGCGCACGCTTTCGAGAGGATAATGGCCTCATTGGCGGCGCAGTGGTGCGCATCGGCAGCACCATCTACGACGGTTCGGTGCGCGGGCGCCTGGACCGCATGAAGCAGGAACTGATCGCCGGCTAGCGCAAACGGAACTATCGACGCAGCCGCATAAACGCACAAAAGAATTTCCGAGACCAACAGAAAGACGACACAGGCATGGCCAAGATCAAGGCAGACGAAATCACACAACTGCTGCGCGAGCAGATCCAGAACTACGACTCCGAGGTGCACGTCGACGAGGTGGGCACCATCATTTCGCTGGGCGACGGGATCGCGCGCATCCATGGTCTGGAAAAGGTCATGGCCGGCGAGTTGATCGAGTTTCCCCATGGGGTGGCCGGTCTAGCTATGAACCTGGATGAGAGCGAAGTGGGCGCCGTGCTGCTGGGCGATTACACTGAGCTGCGCGAGGGCGACCAGGTAAAGCGCTCCGGAAAAATCATGAGCGTCGGCGTTGGCCAGTCGCTGGTGGGCCGCGTGGTCAATGCCCTCGGCCATCCCATCGACGACAAAGGCCCCATTGAGAACACCGAGGACTATCCGGTGGAGCGGCTGGCTCCCGGCGTGGTGGACCGGCAGCCGGTACGTGAGCCCATGGCGACCGGGCTGAAGGCCATCGACAGCATGATCCCGATTGGCCGCGGCCAGCGCGAGCTGATCATCGGCGACCGGCAGACGGGCAAGACCGCAGTGGCGCTCGACACCATCATCAACAACGCGAAGAACAACCTGATCTGTGTCTATTGCGCCATCGGGCAGAAGCGTTCTTCGGTCGCGCAGGTGGTGAAGACGCTAGAGGAATACGGCGCGATGGATTACACCATCGTGATCGCTGCGACGGCCTCCGAACCGGCGCCGATGCAGTACATTGCGCCCTATGCCGCGACCGCAATCGGCGAGTACTTCCGCGATAACGGCAAGCACGCGCTGATGATCTATGACGATCTGTCGAAGCACGCGACGGCCTATCGCGAGATTTCGCTGCTGCTGCGCCGTCCGCCGGGCCGCGAAGCGTATCCGGGCGATGTGTTCTATCTCCACTCGCGCCTGCTGGAGCGGTCGTCGAAGCTGAGCGATGCGCGCGGCGGCGGTTCGCTGACCGCACTGCCGATCATTGAAACGCAGGCCGGCGATGTCTCGGCCTACATCCCGACCAACGTGATCTCGATCACTGACGGTCAGATCTATCTCGAAACGGATCTGTTCAACTCCGGCGTGCGCCCGGCGGTGAACGTCGGCCTCTCGGTGAGTCGCGTCGGTGGCGCGGCGCAGATCAAGGCGATGCGGCAAGTGGCTGGGACGCTGAAGCTCGACTTGGCGCAATACCGCGAGTTGGCGGCGTTCTCGCAGTTTGGCTCGGACCTGGACAAGGTGACGCAGAACCAGCTCAGCCGCGGTGTGCGCCTAACCGAATTGCTGAAGCAGCCGCAGTTCTCGCCCCTGCCGACGGAGAAGCAGGTGGTGATAATCTTCGCCGGCACCAACGGTTATCTAGACGACCTGAAGGTGGAAGACATCCGCGGCTTCGAAGAGGGTCTGTACAAGTATCTCGACTCCGGCCAGTCGCAACTGCTGAAGGACATCATCGAGAAGAAGACGATCGACGAAGACCTGAAGAACCGCATCAAGGCTGCGCTGAAGGAGTACAAGGAGAACTACGTCGCAGAACACCAGGAGGCGAAGCTGAAGGAGTCCTCAGTTAAGCCTTTAAGCGATGAGGACAAGAAGAAAGCAGCAGCCGATCAACAGCAGAAGGAAGTAGCGGCCAAGGCCTAACCAACGATGGCAAACGTCCTCGATTTGAAACGGCGCATCCGCAGTGTGAAGAACACGCGCCAGATCACCAAGGCCATGAAGATGGTTTCCGCGGCGAAGCTGCGCCGTGCGCAGGAGCGCGCTGTGACCGCGCGGCCATATGCGCAGATGATGGCCAGCGTGATCCAGTCGCTCATGCGCCGCATCGATGTCTACAACCCGGAGACGGGTGAGCTGCGGCACCCGTTGTTGGCGCCCCGCGAAGAGAAGAACGTGCTGCTGATCGTGGTCTCCGGCGACAAGGGATTTGCTGGTGCCTTCAACTCGAACATCATCAAGGCGGCGATGCGTTTTATCGCCGCGCAGAACGGCGAGCAGAGTCGCAATGTCGATATCGAAACCATCGGCCGCAAGGCGCGCGATCTCTTCCGCCGCCGCTATCCGGCAGCCAAGGTGACACGGGATGCTGCGACCGATGGCCAGCAGCCGGCCGAGATCCCTGAAGGAATTTCGCTCGAAGCGGAGCTGGAAGAGAAGCCGCTGCTGCGCCAGCGCGGTGAGCGGTCGGCGCCGATTGAAGTCACGGGCGATCATCCCGGCATGCTGGAGAAGCTGCGTTTCGATGCGGTGGCGGAGATCGGGCAGGACATTGTGGACCGTTACGTGAGCGGCGAGATCGATGCGGGGTATGTGGTCTTCAACGAGTTCCGCTCGGTGATTTCGCAGCGTGTCGTCGTGGAGCGGTTGGTGCCGCTGGCGGAGCCGGGCGAACACGAGGTGGCGCAGGCCGAGGAGCTGACGGCGGAAGAGCGCGAGCGAGCCGGGCACGCTGCATTGACCGCGGGCGTGAGCCTGGAAGAGCCGGACACGCACGAAGCCGATGAAGAGGCGCAGAAGTTCGGTACTGCGGATGTCGATTACATCTACGAGCAGCCGCCGGAAGAGATGCTGCGCAGCCTGCTGCCGCGCTTCGTCGCGACGCAGCTGTATCGCGGCATGCTGGAGTCGGTTGCCTCCGAACACGCGGCGCGTATGACGGCCATGGATTCGGCTTCCAACAACGCCTCCGACATGATTGACTCGCTCACACTGACCATGAACCGCGTGCGCCAGGCCGCCATCACCAAGGAAATCATCGAGATTGTGAGCGGCGCCGCCGCTCTGTAAGGAAAACTATGGCACAGATGAATCAGACGCATCACGACGCCGTGCAGGGCATGGGCGAGGGACAGGACGAGGGAGCGCAGTATCGGGGCACACAGAAATCCGGCAAAGAGAATCTTGGCAAGGTAGTCCAGATCTCCGGGCCTGCTGTCGATGTGCAATTCGACGAGAAGACGATGCCATCGATCTACCAGGCGCTCCGCGTGGTGAGTGAGGGCTTCAAGGTCCCGTCGGAGATCGACGTCATCCTGGAGGTGCAGCAGCACATAGGTGAAGGCCGCGTGCGCTGCGTCGCGATGGAGTCCACTGAAGGCATGGTGCGCGGCATGAAGGTGATCGACCTTGGCGGCCCCATCACCGTGCCTGTGGGCACTGCTACGCTCGGGCGCGTGCTCAACGTCATTGGCCTGCCGGTGGATGAACTTGGACCGGTCAGCTCCAAGGAGATGCGGCCAATCCATCGCCAGGCGCCCTCCTTCGAAGAGCAGGCCACCTCGGAAGAAATGTTCGAGACCGGCGTGAAGGTCATCGACCTGATCCAGCCATTCCTTAAAGGCGGCAAGATCGGCCTCTTCGGCGGCGCCGGCGTGGGCAAGACGGTCGTCATTCAGGAGCTGATCAACAACGTCGCCTCCAAGCACGGTGGCGTGTCGGTCTTCGCTGGTGTGGGCGAGCGTACGCGCGAGGGCACGGACCTGCTGCTCGAGTTCCAGGAGTCGGGCGTCATCGACACCAAGAACCGGGAGAAGTCGAAGGCCGCGCTGGTCTATGGCCAGATGACCGAGCCGCCCGGAGCCCGTCTGCGTGTGGCGTTGACCGGCCTGACCATTGCGGAGTACTTCCGCGACGAACAGGGTGCCGACACGCTGCTGTTCATCGACAACATCTTCCGTTTCACCCAGGCTGGTTCAGAGGTATCGACGCTGCTGGGCCGCATGCCGTCGGCGGTAGGCTATCAGCCGAACCTGGCTACCGAGATGGGCGAGCTGCAGGAGCGCATCACCTCCACCAAGCGCGGCTCTGTGACATCGGTGCAGGCCATCTACGTGCCCGCGGACGATCTGACTGATCCCGCGCCGGCCACCACATTTGCCCATCTCGACGCAACCACGGTGCTCTCACGTCCACTGTCGGAGCTCGGCATCTATCCCGCGGTCGATCCGCTAGCCTCCACCTCGCGCATCCTGACGCCGCGCGTTGTCGGACAGGAGCACTACGACGTAGCGCAAGGCGTGAAGCGCATTCTGCAGCGCTACAAGGATTTGCAGGACATCATCGCCATCCTTGGCATCGACGAACTTTCAGAAGAAGACCAGCTGACGGTGAAGCGGGCGCGCAAGGTGCAGCGCTTCCTCTCGCAGCCCTTCCACGTGGCCGAGGTCTTCACCGGAGCACCGGGCAAGTATGTCAAGGTTACGGACACGGTGCGCTCCTTCAAGGAGATCATCGAAGGCAAGCATGACAGCGTTCCGGAACAGGCTTTCTACATGAAGGGCGCGATCGAGGATGTGCTGGAAGCAGCGCAGAAGCTGCAGGAAGTGAACTCCTAAATGCCATTCCTAGAGACGACCCATGGCTGATCAGGGACAAGCCGGCAAGCTGCAGGTGCGGCTGGTGACTCCGGACCGGGAGCTGGTAGACACGGCTGCCGACTCTGTGGAGCTACCGGGCCGCACCGGCTATCTCGAGGTGCTCTACGGCGCTGCGCCTTTGCTTACCGAGCTGGGCACCGGTCTGGTGACCATTCACGGCGGCGGTGGCGGCAACGATCGCTACTACGTGGCGTGGGGCTTTGCTGAGGTGCTGCCCAACCGGGTGACCATCCTGGCGGAGAGCGCGGAAAAGCCGGAAGAGATCGACGCCACAGCGGCGCAGCGCGAGTATGAGCGCGGCCAGAAGATCTGGGACCAGGCTGGTGAGAATCCTGCGCAGTATGAGCGCGCCAACGAGCTGATGCACGACGCGCAGGCACGCATGGATGCCAAGGGCGGCGTCCGCTAGTTTTCTTTTACGAGCACAGAAATACATCCGTTTCAGCGGCCATTCTTGCGGTCCAAAGCCTGCCGGATCGCTGTGGCAGGCTTCACTGTTTCCAAGCGCGTCGTGCTATCGTTCACTGCATCGCCTGCTCTGTTCTTCGGAGACCCAATTGATGGCATTTCGATCTGTCGGCATGATGGCGCTTGCGCTCGTGGCGGCGCATGCAGCCTGGACCCAAGAGAAGCCGGAAGCACCCAGCGAAGATTATGTGAAGGCGCACTACACCAAGTATGAGTACCGCATCCCCATGCGCGATGGTGTGCGGCTATTCACCTCGGTGTATGTGCCGAAGGACCAGTCGCATGCGTGGCCGTTCATGATGGACCGCACTCCGTATTCGGTCGCGCCGTATGGCGAGGACCAGTACAAGAAGGAACTGGGGCCGTCGGACGAGTTCGAGAAGGCCGGCTACATCTTCGTCTATCAGGATGTCCGCGGCCGCTACATGTCCGAGGGCAAGTTCATCGAGATGCGGCCGCACATCGACGACAAGAAGTCCAAGACCGATGTCGACGACAGCTCGGATATGAGCGACTCGGTCGACTGGCTGCTGGCGCATGTACCGAACAACAACGGCAAGCTCGGCATCTGGGGCATCTCGTATCCCGGCTTCTATACGTCGGCCAGCATCGTCGACTCGAATCCAGCCATCAAGGCGGCGAGCCCTCAGGCGCCGATGACCAATCTCTTCGAGGGTGACGACGCCTATCATGGCGGTGCCTTCATGCTGGCGGCCAACTTCGGCTTCTACACCTTCTTCAAGCCTTTTGCCGAGCCGATGACGCCGGCGCAGATGCCGCACGACCGTTTCGAGATGGGCACGCCAAACTCGTATGAGTTCTACCTGAAGGCGACACCGACCTCGCTGCTGGACACGCGCGACCTGAAGGGCTCAAACCCACTCTTCTCCGACCAGCTTTACCATGACACCTTCGACAGTTATTGGAAGCCGCGCGATCTGTCGCAGCACATGCACAACGTGCATTGCGCGGTGATGACGGTGGGCGGCTGGTATGACGCGGAGGACCTGAGCGGCCCATGGCGCACCTGGCGCGCTATCGAGAAGGCGAACCCCGGCACGCAGAACACGATTGTCGAAGGGCCCTGGGTGCATGGCGGCTGGGCGCGCAGCGATGGCGCCTCTCTCGGCGACATTTCCTTCAACGCAAAGACCAGCGAGTTCTTTCGCAGGAATATCCAGTTTCCGTTTTTCGAGTACTACCTCAAGGGAAAGGGCGAGGCGCCGCCTGAGGCCTACATGTTCGAGACAGGCACGAATGTGTGGCGCAAATATCCGAGTTGGCCGCCGCCCGGAGCGCAGCCGAAGATGCTCTACTTCCACGCGGATGGCAAGCTCTCTTTCGATGCGCCCTCCGCCACTGGCGGGAAGGACGCTGACGAGTACGTGAGCGATCCAATGCACCCGGTGCCGTTCGTCCCCTATGTCACGGACACCGTGCCGCAACGCTACATGGTTGAGGATCAGCGCTTCGCCTCTACGCGGCCGGATGTGCTGGTGTACGAAACCGAGCCCCTGACCGAGGATGTGACCATTGCGGGGCCGATCACGCCGAAGCTGAAGATCGCTTCGAGCGGCACGGATTCGGATTTCGATGTGAAGCTGATCGATGTCTATCCCAACGACTATCCCGACCCGGAAGGCACAAGCTCTGGCAACAAGCGCGTCCTCGGTCCGCCGCCGCTGCACATGGGGGGGTATCAGGAAATGCTGCGCGGTGAGCCGATGCGGGCCAAGTTCCGAAACAGCTGGGAGAAGCCGGAGCCGTTGACGCCGGGCAAGGTGACGGATCTCGAGTTCGAGATGCCTGATCTCGATCACACTTTTCGCAAGGGGCACCGCATCATGGTGCAGGTGCAGAGCTCGTGGTTCCCGCTCACCGATCGCAACCCGCAGACGTTCACCGACATTCCGCACGCGAAGCCCGAGGACTTCAAAAAAGCCACCGAGCAGGTGTATCACTCCGCTGCCCAGCCGAGTGGAGTGCAGGTGATGGTGCTGCCGCAGCCGTAGCTTGTTCGACCAGACCGGCAAATGGGGGGCAACCCATGCGGCTGCCTGCCCTAACTGCGAAATGAAGAAGCAGGTGCGCAAAACCGCCACAGACGGTAGCATGGACGATTGCGGGGCCGCCCGGCTGCTCCGACCGCTGCTTTCAGGGGACACGCTCGCGCGCACAATGCAGACTCGGACCGAAGAGCAGCAGGCCACCGGCATGGTGAGCAGGGGAGCAGCGTTGACCGCTGCCGGCATTACCGACCGAGGTCGCATGCGGCGCGCCAACGAAGATTTCTTCGTGATGCGGCCCGAGGCGGGCGCATTCGTCGTCTGCGACGGCATGGGCGGGGCTGCAGCGGGCGAGACCGCAAGTCACCTGGCGGCGGAAACTGCGGCGACCGCCTTGGCCAAGCGGAAACCGGGATCAGCAGCGATTCGCGAGGCAGTGCGGCTGGCCAACAGCGCCGTCTACGAACGCGCCCGGCAGGACCGCCGGCTGGAAGGCATGGGAACCACGCTGGTGGTGCTCTCAGTGAGCGGCAATACTGCCTGGGTGGGACACGTTGGCGACAGCCGCTGCTATCGCTGGCGCGGAGGCACGCTCGAACGCCTGACCCAGGACCACTCACTGGTGGAGGAACAGATCCGCATCGGCCGCATGACGCGTGAGCAGGCGCGCCGCTCGCCCATGCAGAACGTCATCACGCGAGCGGTCGGGACGCGCGCCGAGGTGGTCGCGGATCTCCAGGAGTTGCCGTTGCAGCGTGACGATCTCTTTCTTATCGCCTCCGATGGGCTGACCCGCGAACTCACCGACGTCGAGATCGGCGGCATCCTGGGGGGTGCGGGCAGCGATCTGCAACCGGTTTGCGCAGCGCTGATCGCGGCTGCGAATGCCGCAGGCGGACGCGACAACATCACCTGCGTGCTGGTGCGCGCCGGTTCCTAGCTCGGTCCTGGTTGTCCACTGGCCGTTCGCAGCTTGCGATTCTGCGCGATGCAGCCGGTGTAGGTTGTGAGGAACCGAGTGCGTAGACTACGGTATTGTTCGATCGTCTGAAAGCGACGCGTTAGCGGCTGCTGATTGAGCAGATAGACACTGGTCGCAATGTGGCGGGAGTTATCGAAGAGCAGGTAGAGGCCCAGTGTGCCGCTTTTGAGCGAAGTGCGATCGAAGCCGTGCACCTCAAGATCGTGCATGGTGCTCGGAAGGCCAGTGTTGGGCATGGTGTCGTGGTCGGATGCGAGCATGGCGGCGATCTCATCGAGCAGACTCTGCTTTTCCGCGACCCAGGTGGCCTCCGCCAACACCTCCGGCTTCACATTGGCGAAGAAGTCGCCGCCAACTCCGTAGGCCAACATGATGCGCCGCCCAGCCAGCATATGGATGATCTTCGGTCCTGCGGTGGTGTTGATGGTGCGCTGCTGCGCGCCCGGCGGGAGGGAATCGATCTTCACCATCTGCAATCCGTCGTCGAAACTGCAGGACTCGTAGTCATGCAGCGCGGCCTCTGCCGCGGGCGACGTCTGGGAGGTATCGGGAGGGTTCTGCGCGGGCGCGATGAGCGTGGAAAAAAGTAGAGCAATTGCGAAAGGCATTAGGCGCATGGTAGGCAACGGCAGTATACCGGGCAGGCGCCGAGCGCGCAGGGTGGGTCCATGCCGCTCGTTTAGAATCGGCATGTGGCGAACGCAAGCGCACTGACCTTTCAGGAACTCCTTTTCAACCTGCAGACCTTCTGGGCGGCACGTGGCTGCGTGTTGCAGCAGCCATACGATGTGGAGGTAGGCGCGGGCACCATGTCGCCGGAGACGTTTCTCCGCGTGCTCGGGCCGCGGCCTTTCCAGGTGGCATACGCGCAGCCGTCGCGGCGTCCCGCGGACGGGCGCTACGGCGAGAATCCGAACCGCCTGTTCAAGCACACGCAGTTCCAGGTGATTCTGAAGCCGCCGCCGGAGCGGGTGCAGGAGATCTATCTCGAATCGCTGGCAGCGATGGGTATCGACTTGCGCGAGCACGACCTGAAGTTCGAAGAGGACAATTGGGAGTGGCCGGCGGGCGGCGCGTGGGGTGTGGGCTGGCAGGTGATGCTGGATGGTCTGGAGATCACGCAGTTCACGTACTTCCAGCAGTGCGGCGGCCTGGAGCTGGACCCCATCTGCGCAGAGTTGACGTATGGCTTGGAGCGCATCGCGGCATTTCTGCAGGATGTCGATTCGATCTATGACATCGTGTGGGCGCGCGACCCGCTGACCAAGCGCCCCATCACCTACGGCGAGGTGCGGCTGCAGGAAGAGGTACAGTTCTCTACCTACAACTTCGAGCACGCGGACGTCGCGAAGCTGTGGGAGCACTTCCGCCTCTACGAGCAGGAGTGCCAGGCGCTGCTCGCGCTGGTGCGCGAAGACGAAGCTACGCGCAAAGAGCGCGAGCGCGTGCCGGTGTTGGCGGCCTACGACCTGTGCCTGAAGTGCTCGCACATCTTCAATCTGCTGGACGCGCGCGGCGCCGTCAGCGTGACGGAACGGGTCGGCATCATCGGCCGCATCCGCAATCTGACCGTAGGAGTCGCACGCGCATACGCCGCGATGCTGGGCATACAAGCTGCAGGGCAGGCTGCCTGACGCTGGCGAGAGGATCGAACGAGCAATGGCAGAGTTTCTGTTTGAGATTGGATTGGAAGAGATTCCTGCGCGCATGATTGCGAACGCGGAGCAGGAGTTGGCCGCGCGCGTGAAGAGCATGCTACTGGCCGAGAAGCTGCTGGCGGCCGATGCCGATGTGCGCAGCTACGCCACCCCACGCCGGCTCGCTGTGATGGTCAGCGGTGTGGCGGCACGGCAGGAAGATGTGACCGAGCAGTTGACTGGGCCGGCCTGGAAGGTGGCCTTCAAGGACGACCAGCCGACACCGGCTGCCCTGGCCTTTGCCAAGAAGGCTGGCGTTGCGGTCGAAGCGCTGGTGAGGCAGACGACCGCGAAGGGCGAATATGTCTCGGCCACGGTGACGAAGACAGGACGCAGCGCCGCAGAGATCCTGACCGAGAAGTTGCCCGCCGAACTGGGGAAGATCTACTGGGCGAAGAACATGTACTGGCGGCCGGGGAAGCCGGAACGGTTCGTGCGGCCGGTGCGGTGGATGGTGGCGCTGCTGGATTCAGCCGTGGTGCCGGTCACGTTTGGCGGCAAGGAGGCAGCCGATGTGACATATGGACATCGTGTGCTGCATGGCGATGCGCCGGTCGCGATCACATCGCTGACGGAGTACGCGGCGAAGCTGGAGGCGGCGTATGTTGTCGCCGATGTGAGCGTGCGACGCGAGCGCATCCGCAGGGCCCTGGATCGCGTGACCCGCACCGTGGAGGGGGCGCGCTGGCGCGAGGATGAGCCGCTGGTCGAGACGGTGACGCAGCTTACCGAGTGGCCAAGCGTGGTGCTGGGCACATTCGAGCGCGAATATCTGGAGCTGCCGGATGAAGTCCTGGTGACGGTGATGCGCGATCACCAGAAGTATTTCGCGGTGAACGATGCGAGCGGCAAGCTGGCGCCGCACTTCCTCGCGGTGCTAAACACGCAGGTGGAGGCGGCCGGCGAGGCGACGATTCGCCACGGCAACGAGCGCGTGCTGCGCGCCCGCTTCAACGATGCGCGGTTCTTCTGGACCTTCGACCAGAAGACGCCGCTGGCCGAGCGGGTGGAGCTGCTGAAGGCAGTGACCTTCCAGAAGGACCTGGGCAGTTACGCAACCAAGACGGAGACGAATCTGCGGCTGGCGGGGGCGCTGGGCACGATGGTGATGTCTCGCGGCATTGCCGTGGACGAGCCTGCGCTGCTGACCGCGACGCGACTGGCCAAAGCCGATCTGACGGCCGAGCTGGTGAAGGAGTTCACCGAGCTGCAAGGCGTGATCGGCGGGCTGTATGCGCGCGCCGAAGGGCTGGGCGAAGCAGTTGCGCAGGCGATCTACTGGCAGTATCGTCCGGCCGCGGCAGACGATGCGATTCCACCAACGGTTGAAGGCCAGTTGCTCGGACTGGCCGATCGCATGGCGACGATCGTCGACATGTTCGCGCTGGGGCTGGAGCCGACGGGATCGAAGGATCCGTTCGCGTTGCGCCGCGCGGCCAACGGCGTGATCCGCATCCTGGCCGAGTCCGGGCTGCCGCTGAAGCTGAGCGAGCTGGAGCGGCTGGCGACGAGTCCGGAACAGGATGCGCTGGCTGAGACCTCGACCTCGGCTGTCGCGGCGTTCTTCCGCGAGCGGCTCGACTTCTACCTCCGCGACGTGATGGGTTACAGCTACGACGTCGCGAAGGCGGTGCTGGCCGCCGACGCCGACGATGTGGGCGATGCCATCGCGCGTGCCCAGGCGCTGACCGCGGTGCGTGCGTCTGATGCCGAGGGGCATCTGGCGGCGATCTCGGCGGCGTTCAAGCGTATCCAGAACATCCTTCGCCAGGCGCGCGAGAAGGGTGAATCCTACGACACAGCGGTAGATGCGAATGCGCTGGTCGAAGCGGAGGAGCGTGCGCTGCATGCGCAGTTCAGCCTGATCGCGCCCGAG
>JAUTWX010000115.1 GCA_030838385.1 Acidobacteriaceae bacterium | reverse complement strand
GGAAGGCCTCGGCCACATCCGGAATGAGGTGCAGCAGCGCAAGGCGAGAGTAGATGAGGCTTTCGCTCTTGCCGGTCTTCTCGGCAAGGGTGGAGGCGTCATAACCGGGCAGTTCGAGCGGCCGTTGGAAGCAGCTCGTCTTCGAGATCCTCGTCCAACGCGCGCCTGCGGAAGAGCGCGGTCCAACGGCTCAACAGCATACGGAGCAGCTCCATATGGCGACTCCTATTCCATTCGCACTGTCTGCATAGGATCGATCGGCGTCCGTCGTTCAGGCCACAAACCCCCGCTACCACGCAGCAGCACAATAGAACGAGCACAGCGCCTGATGGGCTGGAGCAGTTCATCACTCGCGAGCGGATGAATACGGGACAAGCCGATCCGAGTTGCTGTTGAAGATATCCAGGCTGCATGTGCATGAACAGCCCTCTGTAGGTCGGCAGGGTTCCCATTTCTCCCGCTAGAGGTGCTGAGCCCAGTTACGAACACACAAGGTGCTTCCCATCCCTTTGCCTGTAACGTTCTCTCCTCCTGCCGCACTATTTCTCCAATTGGTTTGCGTACCTCATTTTTCCGGCGAACCAACCGCACGCAACAGCGCTTTGTCTGCAAATCGCTTCTGCGTGGTCGAGCAAATAGGGAGGCTTACGACTATGGGACCCACGGGCAGTCAGAAGTTTGCAGTGTTCCTTTGCAAGTTCAGCGATAACAGCAACGTCGAACCCTTCACACCGGATTTTTACAGACAATTGATTGCCGAGCGGGGCACCGGGGGCCTCAACGACTACTGGATTGCCGCCTCCCAGAGCGCCATCAATCTTGATGGCAGCGACATCTTCGGCTGGCGAACCATTCAGCAGAAGCAGGCCGATTTCCTTGCCGCCAGGCCCGGCCGCTGGGATAAAATCCTCGGCGCCATGGCTGCCTTTTCCGAAGTCGACACTTCGAAATATGCAGGCGTCATCGCCATGTACAACACCGACGTCGGCGATGGCGGTAACGCGAACAACGGTGTGCTCGCTTCCCCGACCGGGATGTCCGTCACTTTCCTCGGTCACGAAACCGGCCATGTCGTCGGCCTGGAACATTCATTTGATCAATCCACTCGCAAGGATGTTACCTGGTCGGCACCAGGCGAATACTACGACATGTACGACATCATGAGCGCCATGAATATCTATTCCACATACGACTCCAGATTTCAGCAGAAAGGCCCGCTTCTTTGCGCCGCTAATCTCGATCGCATGGGTTGGCTGGATTCCTCTCGCGTCTGGTCCGGACAGAGCGCTAATAGCTCCTGGTCCGATGTCTTTGATCTCGTCTCCATGAGCCATCCGGAAATTCCCGGTTTCCTCGCTGCAAGAATAGGCGGCCTCTATATTGAGTTCCGCACCCAGGAACTTTGGGACACCGCCATTCCTCGCGCTGGCGTTTTGCTGCACGTGGTGTCGGACCCTAATGCCATCATCATCGCGTCAGACCTAACGAACTACGTGGACGATTGGCAGCCAGGGCAAGTGTACGGCCCACCCGATCTCTCGATGGCCATCAACGGCGGCACGCAAGTACGCATCCTCAGCTTCGACCTCAATGCCAAGAACGCACGCATCAGTGTGCGTTTTGCGGCGAGGCGTCCCATCGTTGTCGGGCCTGGGCAGGTACTTGGCGGCGTTGGGTCCGACGGCGGCGGTTGGCTCATTCTCAATGGCCGCATCATTCCCATCCCGCCACGCAGTCCGGTGATGTCCCTCGCAGAAGCCATGGCCAATTACGTCAATGCGGAACTTAATCTCGGAGGCCTCGCCGCCGGATTAGGGCTCGGCGGTTTCTCCGGCAGATAAACGATACAAATCCACCTCTCCAAGGAAAGACTAGTCGCACCTGTTCGACTGTGCGGTGCGAGATGGGGTGCAAAATCTGCGGATCCAGGCGGGCGAACCGAGCAAACTTCTCCGCATCGGCGTGGTCGCTCTTACGATCACTGCGAGAGATCGACCGCAACTCAGGTACGTCCGCCACAATGACTTCGTGATCCAGCTCCTGCAGTTGCTCGCTGATCCAGATCGAGTGCGTCCCCGCCTCCATGGCGACGCGTGATGGCGGCAGATCGGTGAACCACTTCTCAATGGCCTTGGGCGTGGTCCGGAAGCGACCTCGGCCAACGATGTCTCCACTTTGGTTGAGCGTGCAGTAGTGGCTCCAGACATCTCCTAGGTCGATCCCGATCGTCATCTCGAGCTGAGGCTGCCTGCATGGGACTTCCGCCATGAGGTGCTGCGCTGGCTTCTTCATGGGAAACAGTCTCTCCGATCTGATTCGAAGGACCTGCTCATCCCATTTCTCAGTACTAATCGGTTCCCAATGCGGGTCACGCGATCTGCTGAACCCATTGGCTTCGCCAGGCTGGCGCCTCGAAGGGATCTGCGAAATACTGTGTCTCGTGCACGACCTTACCGTTGCGGAACTCCATAATGCTCACTGTGTATGCTGGTCGCCCTTGGTAGGTGATGGTGTACTCCGTGATCCAGAGATCACCTTTTCCGAGAATTCGCTTGACGTTGAAGCCTGACGGCTTACCTGGATGATGACTCCGCAAGGCCTGCAAATTGCTTCGTCCGAGGATTCGCTCGCCTGACTGGGGATA
>JAUTWX010000072.1 GCA_030838385.1 Acidobacteriaceae bacterium | reverse complement strand
TCCAATGTAGACGAATTCCGCATGTTCGGGGCGGAACTTGGCGATCACCCCGACCGCTACGCAATGGCGCAGGAGTGGTGGGACATTGTCCGCCGCGTGTGGTCTGGTGAGGAGTATTTCGATTACGATGGCACCTATTTCAAGTTACAGGGCGTGATTGGCCGGCCGCGTCCCTACGGCGACCAGAATCCGCCGATGATGAATGCCGGTGCGTCGCCCGTTGGGCGAGCCTTCGCGTTGCGCAACTCGGACCTTCACTACGACTTCTGCATCCGTCCAGAGGATAGCGCGCCACGCATTCGCGAGAGCAAGGCACAGGCGGGACGGCGGGAACTGCAGGTCTGGACGCCGATCGCAGTCGTATGCCGGCCAACGCAGTCGGAGGTTAACGCCTATCTGCGGCACTGCATCGAGAATGCCGACTGGGGCGCCGTCGACAAGCGGGAAAGCAGCATCCTGGCGCCGAAGGGATCGAAGTCGCAGACGCCGGAGGAAGTCGCACGGATTCGCACGCACGAGCAGGCGCGCGCGGCCATCGGGCGCAGTCATTACGCGCTGTTCGGTACGCCGGACATGGTGGCAAAGGAGCTGGCCACGCTTAGCGAGGTCGGCTTCGACGGCGTTGCCATCGGCTTTGTCAATTACCGGCAGGAGCTTCCTTACTTCGTGCAGGAAGTCATCCCGCGGCTTGAGCGAATGGGGCTGCGACGGCCGGTGCCGACTGTGCGGCTCGCGTCCTAAACCAGAGCATTCGCGCTTTAGCGCGACCGCTGAAGCCTTAGTATTCCTTGCCTTGCCATTCCGTCAGTTCGAGCACGTTGCGATCGGGATCGTGGAAATACATCTGCCGGCCGGTGAAGATACCGGTCGCGCGGTTCTCCTCGTCAATGATCTCAACGCCATTCTGCTGCAGAACCGCCTTGGCGCTGTCGTAAGCGCCCGGGTCGACCGCAAATGCATGATGCACGCGCCGCTGCCCTTCCGGATTTGGCCGGATATGCGTTTCGCTCTTGCAGAGGATGACGTAATCCTTGCCGGCCGTCAGGAACACCATCTTGAACTCAGGTGCATAGAAGATCTGCTTCAAGCCGAGCACCTCGGTATAAAACCTGCTGCTGGCCTCGAGATCGCTCACCGCGATACTGAAATGCACCACGCCCCGGGGTTCTATCGCAGCCATTGCCGTACCGTGATGTTGTTCACTCAGCAAGTTATCAAGAGACTGGGCGCGCCTGCAACACGGCCAGACAAGTCCCCTTCACGACTATGTCGCTTCACGGCTTGGCACGACGATGCCCTGTGTCCCGTCCGTCGTGCCATCGGCAGCGCCGAAACGCGCAGTGCATCACCGCCAGCGGCCAGGGAGTGAACGAACGCTACTGTAAAGCCGATTGTACAGACCTGCAGTGGCAGGTGGGTTTCCAAGATAAGCGAGTTTATCATACTCTAGAGGCGGAACACCCGCACCAAGCAACCCAAACAGGACAGCGGTCTGCCCCACCGCCACCAAAGAGAAAACAATGCTGCTTCCGGCACTCTTGCGGCAGATTCTGTTATGTATCGCAGTGGTCTGGTCGGCGGAGGCCTCCGCCCAGGCCTATCCGTCGCGCCCGATCATATTGGTGGTGCCCTATGCGGCCGGCAGCGGGATCGACGTGATGGCCCGGATGATCGCGTCCAATCTGTCGCCGCGGCTCGGACAGCCGATCATCGTTGACAACAAGCCTGGCGCCGGCAGCGTTATCGGCAGCGAGTTCGTCGCCAAGTCGGCGCCCGACGGTTACACCCTGATGTATACCAGCAACCTTCTGCCGGTGCTGCCGGGCCTGTACAAGAACCTCCCGTTCGACCCCGTGACCGATTTCACCCACATTTCCAAGGTCGGCACCGGAGGCGTGGCGCTGTTGGTGAACCCGCAGGTGCTCCCCGTGAAATCGCTGGACGAACTGGTCGCCAGAGCGCGCGCTCAGCCCGGCAAACTGAACTTCAGCTCATCCGGCAACGGCACCCCCCATCATCTCGGAATGGAAGCCATCAAGGATCAGTTCGGCCTGGATATCGTTCACGTTCCCTATCGCGGCTCCCCCGCCGCTCTGAATGACCTCCTCGCCGGACATGTCCATATGGCACTGTTCCCGGTCAACTCCTCATTGGAGCAGATCAAGAGCGGTAATCTCACGGTGCTCGCAGTCTCTGCTAAAGACCGCGCTTTGTTCGGGCTCAAGGCTCCGAGCTTCGAAGAGCTGGGATTGAAGAATTTCGAGAGCGACATCGAGATTTACTTTCTGCTGTCCGCCCCGGCGAAACTGCCGCCCGAGCTCGCGCAGCGTCTGAATCAGGAGATCGGCATCATGCTGGAGACGCCGGACCAGCGTGATCGATTCCTCGCGATGAGCGTAATCCCGGAGCGGAGCACGCGGGAGGAGATTTCCGCCCAGGTCGCCGCCGACGTGACACACTGGAAAAGCTTTATCGCCGCCCACAAGATCACCGCGGAGTGACGAGCCGCGGCCGCGCCTATTGAGCGGAAATCGCCTCCGGCGTGCTCCGCTCCGGGATTACGCTCATCGCGAGGAATCGATCACGCTGCTCCGGCGTGTCGAGCATGATGCCGATCTCCCGATTCAGGCGCTGCGCGATCTCGGGCGGCAGTTTTGCCGGAGCGGACAGCAGAAAGTAGATTTCGATGTCGCTCTCGAATTTCTTCAATCCCAGCTCTTCGAAGCTTGGAGCCTTGAGCCCGAACAAAGCGCGGTCTTTAGCAGAGACTGCGAGCACCGTGAGATCGCCACTCCTGATCTGCGCCAATGAGGAGTTAACCGGGAACAGCGCCATATGGACGTGTCCGGCGAGCAGGTCATTCAGAGCAGCGGGGGACCCGCGATAGGGAACGTGGACGATATCCAGGCCGAACTGATCCTTGAGGGCTTCCATTCCGAGATGATGCGGTGTGCCGTTGCCGGATGAGCTGAAGTTCAGTTTGCCCGGCTGAGCGCGCGCTCTGGCGACCAGTTCGTCCAGCGTTTTCACAGGGAGCACCCGCGGGTTTACCAGCAGCGCCACGCCTCCGGTGCCGACCTTGGAAATGTGCGTGAAGTCGGTCACGGGGTCGAACGGGAGGCTCTTGTACAGGCCCGGCAGCACCGGCAGGAGGTTGGCGGTGTACATCAGGGTGTAACCATCGGGCGCCGACTTGGCGACAAACTCGGTGCCGATAAGGCTGCCGGCGCCAGGCTTGTTGTCAACGATGATCGGCTGTCCGAGCCGCGGCGACAGATTGGCCGCGATCATCCGAGCCATCACGTCGATCCCGCTGCCCGCCGCGTAGGGCGCGACCAGCGTGATTGGGCGCGATGGATAGGGCTGGGCGCACGCCTCCGCCGACCAGGCCATTGCGATACCGAACAGAATCTGCCGCGAGAGTGCAGGAGACAGCATCGTTTCATCCTTGGTGGCGCCGGGGCGGACCGCCGCCCTGTTTGGGATTGCTTGTGCGCGTGCTCCGCCTCTAGAGTATGCTAAATTCGCTTATCTTGAAAACCCACCCGAGGTGTGTCGGCCACTGCAGGTCTGTGCAATCGCCCGGCCTCTTGATAAACTGCTGAGTAGAGCAACATCACGGTACGGCAATGGCTGCGATAAAACTCCGGGGCGTGGTGCATTTCAGCATCGCGGTGAGCGATCTCGAAGCCAGCAGCAGGTTTTATACCGAGGTGCTCGGCTTGAAGCAGATCTTCTATGCACCTGACTTCAAGATGGCGTTCCTGACGGCCGGCAAGGATCACGTCATCCTCTGCGAGAGCGAAACGCCGATCCAGCCCAATCCGGAAGGGCAGCGGCGCGTGCATCATGCATTTGCGGTCGACCCAAGCGCTTACGACAGCG
>JAUTWX010000112.1 GCA_030838385.1 Acidobacteriaceae bacterium | reverse complement strand
GATCAAAATCGCTAAAATCTTCCCCTTCGCCGAAACCGTCAAGGCCTACGAATATCTCGAGTCCAACGAGCAGGTAGGCAAGGTCGTCATCACCTTGTGACTGAACCAATCGCAGCCAACACCTGCTCCGTCGAGCGAATCCGTCCCATCCGCGGAAAAATATTACTCACAACAAATCCATGCGCCTCCGGGCTCACGCTGGTCATCGCATCCTCCGCAAACACCAGCTCATACCCGCGATCGTGCGCCCCCGCGCCGTCGACTCCACTCCGAAGTTCGTCGCAATCCCGCCCATCACAATCGTGCGGATCTGTCGCGCCGAAGTTGCTGCTCCAGATCCGTCCCATAAAATGCGCCCCACTGCCGCTTCGTCACCGCCACATCGCCGGCCTGCACATGCAGCTCCGGAACCAGTTCCGATGCCTCCGGCGGAATATTCGCGGGCCGTGGCGTCGGCGCATCCACCGGCAAGTTCAAGGTCTCCGTCACCTTCACCCGTACGAAAATCACCAGCCCGCCCTTCGCGCGCAGCGCATCCGCCAGCCTCACTGCATTGCGCACCACATCCGCCGCCGCATGCGGCGCCAGTTGCCGCCCCACAATGCCGCGCTGCAAATCAATCAGCACCAGCGCCGTCACCCGCGGGTCCAGACTCAATTCCTCCCAATCTCCTTTTCATTCATGGATGCAGATCATGCCGTACCTGCTACGCTCTCGCCATGATTATTCGACTGGCCCTCGCCGTCTCCATGCTGATTCCCTTTTCTCTCGCCGCGCAAACGCAGCTCACTGCCGCCCAGGTCATTGCACGCATCCAGCAGGCCATCCCGCAAAAACCTCTAGCCGACACAGTAGACACCATCAAGGCCGGCGAGCCGTCCGCAATCGTCGCCGGAATTGTGACAACATTCACTCCCAGCATGGACGTGCTCCGCCGTGCCGTCGCGCTCCACGCCAACCTCGTCATTACCCACGAGCCCACCTTCTACAACCACCGCGACGAATCCACGCTCTTCATTAACGACCCGGTCTACAAGGAGAAGCTCGCTTACATCCACGACCACCACCTCGTCATCTGGCGCTTTCACGACCAGTGGCACCTCCGCCGTCCCGACGGCATCGGCGAAGGCTTTATCGCCGCCGTCGGCTGGCAGAAATATCAGCACCCGAACGACCCGTTCTTCTTCACCCTGCCGCCCACAACGGTCGATGCGCTCGCGCAGGATCTGCAGCAGAAGCTTCACGCGCGCATCGTGCGCGTCGTCGGCGACCCCAGCCTCCCCGTTACCGGCGTCGCCTATCGTCCCGGCGCATCAGGCGAAGCGAAGCAGGTGCAGGCACTCGAGCGCGACGACGTGCAGGTGCTCGTCGCAGGCGAGGCATCGGAATGGGAGACCGTTATGTACACCCAGGACGCCCAGCAGCAGCACCGCCCCAAAGCCCTCATCCTGCTCGGCCACAGCACCTCGGAAACCGATGGCATGGAAACCGCCGCCACCTGGCTGCGCACCGTTTTCCCCGGCCTGCCCATTCAGTACGTAAACTCCGCAGAACCCTACTGGCTCCCCGGCCACCCACCGCAGCCGTAGCGTTTACACTGGCTCCGCGATTTATGCGTCCCTTGCCACTGCTGCTGCTCCCGGTCCTCAGTCTTGCCGCAACGGCGCAGAACAACTCCGCCAAGCAAGGAAGCGGCACCGTCACCGGTCACGTCTACTGCGCAGACACTAACGCCCCCGCCCGCATGGCTCAGGTCCAGTTGGAGACGGTCAAGGATGCGGAACAGCGGTCGGCCATCCGTCCGCAGCCATCGTACAATTTGCCTGACGGGGGCATCGTGCAGACTGCGCTGGACGGCAGCTTCGTGATTCCGAAGGTGCCGCCAGGCTCCTACTACGTCGTCGCCACCGCCGCCGGATATCTCTCGCCGCGCGCAGACGCGAAAGACATCGATAATGCGGAGTCTCCCCCGGCAGCCGGACAGCCGCCCCTCGTCATACCCAAGGTCGACGTCCAGGCAGACCAGGCCGCGGCCATCGACATTCGCCTCGAACGCGGCGCAGCGGTCAGCGGCACCATCCGCTTCGATGATGGCAGTCCAGCCTCCGGCATGCACGTCGGCATTGTTGGTAGTAGCAAAGACAAAAAGGGTGGAACCAACTCGACTGACATCGGCGTTCAGGGCAACGAGATCACGGATGATCTCGGCCACTACCGCATCGGCGGTCTGCGCGACGGCGAATATGTCGTTCAGACCGCGCTTATTCACTTGGACTTGGTTCCCGGTGCGACTCGCACCAATGGAATGTCAGGCCTGATGCGCTCCTCTCTCATGATCTACTCCGGCGACGCCACCCGCAAAGGCGATGCTGTCTCCTTCAAGTTGGGCCCCGGCGAGGAGCGGACCGGAGAAGACATCACCATCCCTCTCAGCAAGCTTCACTCCATCGGCGGCGTAGTCACCGCCGCACGCGGCGGTCACGCCATCAACAGCGGCGCTCTCAACGTGACAACCTCCGATGGCAACGAGACCATCGGGATCGCGGAGATCGCCAGCGATGGCAGCTTCCATCTCGAATCTGTTCCCGAAGGTACCTATAAATTGCGCGTACTGCATGCGCGGGACACACAATCCCAAATACTCACGGCGCCCGGCAACGTCGCCTACGGTAGCGAGAAGACTCTTCACCAGTACGGCGAACTCGAACAAACCATCAAAGTAGAAGGCGACATCCCTAACCTCGTCCTCGCCGTGCCGGAGCAGGCAAAGCAACACGCCGCATCGCAGTAGACGCAAAACGGGACAAGCCATCCGGCCTGCCCCGTTCATACCGCAACGCGCAATGCGCCCCTTCAGCCCTCATTAGGAGCCTTCAGCCCTTGTTATAAGAGCCCTCAGCCTTTGTTATAGAAAAATCGCTCGTGCACGACCTTGCCGTTCTTCCACTGGCGCACCGCCACCTGGCTCATCTGCACACGCTTGCCGCCCTTGAAGGTGATGTCCATCTCCCACACGGAGAATGACGTATCACCATTGATCGCGCTTGCTGTCACGCTGCCGCCGTTCCACGCCTCCACGGACGACATGAACTCTTCCTCGGCCTTGCGGTTCGCCGCCTTGCCCCGGCGCGGCTCTTCGGAGTTCTCCTGCATCACCACATCGTCAGCGTAGTACTTCTCAAACGCGTCCATGATTTTCCCGGACAGCACATCTTCATTCAACTGCTTGTCCAGCTCCTGCACACTCGTGGCTGTTGCTGTTGCACTCATGCAATCACTCCTCGGGACCAGATGTTTGTCGACCGGCCCACAATGCGCTAGATGCGGCCCGAGACCCACAGGTTCCGTGAATATCTTGCGGTCGCCCACGAGGATCCTGCCCCAGGTCACCCGGGGCCCCAAGTCATCCTGGGCGAGGCGAAGAGGCTGCAGTTCGTTCGCAGCGACGTCCCTGTGCTGGGACATGGGGATTCGGGCAGGTCGCCCGCCGTCGGCAACGTGAGCGACCAAAGGAAGCGAATCGCACAAAAAGCGCGCCACAGGCGCCGCTGCCCGGACGCCGGTCCTGCGGCAAGGCGCAATCGCTGGATGGCGAGACCCTAGTCCACTATCAATAACGCAAACCCGTCGTACTTCTTCCCACTCACCGTCTGGATCGCCGTCGCACTTACGCGCGGCTCCGCGGCTACTGCCTCAAAGAAGCGTCTCGTCCCCCGCACCACTGCGTCCTCGCTCGCCGGATTGAGCACCGTACCCTCGCGCACCACGTTGTCCGTCACGATCACCGTTCCCTCCCGCGACAATCGCATCGCCCACTGCAAATACTCGGCGTTGTGCTCCTTATCCGCGTCCAGAAAAATCAGGTCGAACGGCCCCACACCCTCCGCCACCAGTTGCGGGAGCGTCTCGAGTGCCGGCCCTTCGCGCAACTCCACGGGCGCACCGTCGATTCCCATCAGACCCGCGCGCTCCAGGTTCCTGCGCGCCACCGCCGCATGCTTCGCCGCCGCCTCCAAGGTCACCAGCCGGCCACCCTCCGGCAGCGCGCGAGCCAGCCAGATCGTACTGTAGCCGCCCAGTGTCCCCACTTCCAGAATCCGCCGCGCCCCCACCATGCGCGCAAACATCTGCAGCATCTTGCCCTGCAGCGCCGTTACCTGGATCGGCGGCAGCTCCGCCGCCTCGCTATCCCGCAACGCCGCTTCCAGTACATCGTCTTTGGCAATCAGATGGTCTGCCAGATAGGCATCCACCGCCGTCCACAATACGCCGTCATCGCCCGCATCGCCCATGCCCGCCAGCATAGTGCTCTTCGACCGAAGCAGCCAAATGGGTCCCCACGTCCGTGTGTAGGAAATGGGAATCGTGGGTTCACCCACCTCCCCGTCTGCCCAAACCTGAGCGACCGAGGAAGCGAACCCCCACAAAACGCGCCGCAGACGCCACTGCCTGGGACGGCGAGTCCCCGCCCGGCGGAGGGATACGCTCGTCGGTCTATCGCCGGTATGCGCATCCCTCCGACTCCCCATCTCAATGTTCCAGATTCAGTCCAGACCAGAAGCGTCGCGGTGTTGTCATCCACCGCGCATTCGAAACGAACGCCTTGGCCCAATCGCCGTCATCCACCAGGGCCATGTCCCATGGCCCCTGTATCCACGCACTTTTGAAGGTCTGGATCAGCTTGCCCTGGTTATTAATCACCAGCAGAGAGCCCGCCGTGGCCGTCGCCGCCGTACCATCCGCCGCGGCTAGTCCTCCCGGAAGCCAAAGTACGCCAGGTTCATATTCCCCTGCGTCAAGATGCGCACCGTCAGCACACTCTTGCCCTTGGGCAGCCT
>JAUTWX010000044.1 GCA_030838385.1 Acidobacteriaceae bacterium | reverse complement strand
CCCCAAGATGAGATCTCCCAACCCAAAAGGGAAAAGAAGGGCCCAGGAAGACCACCTGGTTGATAGGCTGGAGGTAGAAGCGCAGTAATGCGCGTAGCTTACCAGTACTAATCGCCCGTTCGGCTTGTCCATAGAATTAATTCTGCGCAGCAAATCCGCTGTCAGAAGATACTCAACAACAAGCCTTGAAATGCAATCACTGACTGCACTTGCAGCCAGTCCCAATGCAATTCGTTTTGAGTGCAAGTTTGTGGCGCCAGTTTGCCATTCTCGTTCCGGGGAGAAACCGCCCGTGTGTGCAGAGAGATGGCTGTGGGGAACCTCCCACCAAGCGCCGCACCCAAGCTTGCCGGTGAGCATACCGCGAGAGTCACACCCGTTCCCATCCCGAACACGGAAGTTAAGCCTCGTCGGGCCGATGGTACTGCACGCGAAAGTGTGTGGGAGATTAGGTAATCGCCGGCATTAGCATCAGAAAAAGCCCACTCTTCGGAGTGGGCTTTTTGCGTTTAGGCGTACTTTTCGATATGCCGATTACACGACCCATCCTCACGATGCCAATCGTCACCGCGACTGCGCGCGATCACGAACGGCTGATGGAAGCGCTCGCAAAAATCAGCTCGATGGATGCGAATATCGTCGTTCGCAATGATGCAGACTCGGACGAGATTCTTGTCAGCGGTACCAACTCCGAACATCTACAGAGCATATTCAGGAAGATTGCTGACGATCACAGCATTCCAGTGCTGGCGGGAGTGCTCCGTGTCCGCTACCTCGAAACCATCCGAGCAAGTTCAGAAGCGGAAGCCAGATATATTCGCCAGATCGGCGGCATAGGCAACTATGCCCAGGTAATACTTCGCCTCGTGCCGGGCAATCGCGGCGCTGGTATTGCCTTTGACGACACGTCGCCGTCTGGTGCCATTCCCCAACGATTTATGAAGTCGATCGAGCAGGGCGTTCGCGAAGCGGCACAGGCGGGCATTCTTGCGGGCCATGAAATGACCGATCTCCGCGCAACACTCATCGGCGGCAGTGCCCATGACACCGACTCGAACCATGCAGCATTCCAGATTGCCGCGTCGATCGCCTTCAAAGACGCCGCGAAGAAGGCCCGCCCGGTCGTGCTGGAGCCGATCATGTCCGTCCAGTTCACGATTCCTGACAGACAACGCGACCAACTTCTTCGCGAGATCAGAGCACGTTGCGGTCGCACCGTTAGTATGGATCACAAGGACGGCTCTCTCATCGTCCGCGCGACCGTTCCACTGCGCGGCATGCTGGATTTCAATCGTCTCGGCGCTCCCACAATGCATTTGGCAGGCTACGAGCAGACATCGTGGCCTTTTGATTCCGGCAGCGAGGAGATCGGCACACCGGTGCGCAGGCCGACCGATCCATCGCCACAGAACCGGTCCTCCGTAGCCAATCCAGAGTCCGAAGATCCCTGAATCTAGGCCCATCTGTATATTCGGAAGTGTGAGAAGGCCACCCCATGCGGACAGGATTTCCCATTTTCTCCATTCCCAAGAAACTCTTCTGCCGCTCTCCCCCGTCCATTAGGCTGGCAGCCCTCCTCGCCGAGGGCCGACGGCCACTTACGCCCTGGAACGTCCGCAAGCGGGCGGCCTCCTCGGCTCGATCTCACCACGCAGTGTGATCCGCTCCGCAACCAGCAAGGCTGATACGGGGTTGGTCAGAACGTGGAGGAAACACAATGATGAAACGGCAATTATGTAGTTTCGTACTCACTGGATTGCTGGCCACCGGCGTGATGCTCGCGCAGGAGCCGGGATCCGCACCCGATCAAAATGCTCCGCAGACAGAGGGCGGCGGAATGGGCGGCCATCGTGGCGGCGGTCACATGATGGATCCCGATCAGCGCCTCGCTCACATGACCAAGCGGTACAAGCTCACCGCCGATCAGCAGAGCCAGATCAAGCCGATCCTGCAGGACGAGCAGCAGCAGATGCAGTCCATGCGCTCGGACACCACATCGTCGCGCGAGGACAAGCGCGCGAAGATGCAGAGCATGCATCAGGCGAGCACGCAGAAGATCGAAGCGGTTCTGACTGATGAACAGAAGCAGAAGTTCGAAGCGGACCAGCAGAAGATGCAGGAGCGTCGCGCCGAGCACGGTGGGCAGGGAGGCCCGCCTGCAGGGGACGCAGGCCAGCCACCGGCGCCACCGCAGTAAAATCGATCCTCCAGTCAGCTCAGGAAAAGAGGGGCCGCACTCTGCGGCCCCTTCTCTTTACGTCGGCTATGTCGAACCGTAAGCGTCCGCTCTTCCCGATTTGACGGCCGAAAGAGTTCGCCGCCGGCAAATCGAGGTTGTACCGTGAAAGGAAAGCAGCAGGACGTCATGCATCGCTTTGCGAGCGGAGATTCCAACGATTGAACAAGTGATAGATGCTTTCGAGCGCCTAGTCGAGCAATTCAACGAGGAAGAGACGTTGCTTCTCCAGCCGAATCAGCTTCGCCAACGACTGGAGGCACTCGACCTCCTTGACGCTCATTTCCCGGACGCTTCTTTCCCGGATACTCCTCAAGCGATATCCAGTACGGAGTCGAACGCGTCGGGACTCCATCGCCGGGCCAGAGCAATTTGCGCCCGGCTGGAGGCGGTGAATTGCGAACTCTACGCGGCCATTCGCAGTGAAATTCAGCGCGGCGGCCCGCCGCACACTTTGCTTCGTTGGCCCAGTTCATCAGCGGATATGGAAGATGTGGCCGGGCCGGCGAACGGCATGGGCTATGACTACCTGGATGAGCTGATCAGTGGAGTGTTTCAATTCGACGAGCCCGACGCTGAACCCGTGCGGAGGGAGGCGGAGATGGTGCTGTACCAACCCACCCCGGCGCGCCATATCTTCCATCTGATCGGCCTGACTGCGCTCACTGAGACCGATGTGCTTGTCGATCTTGGCTCCGGGTTGGGCCATGTTCCCTTGCTGGCGTCGATCTTGACCTCCGCCGGGAGCATCGGGATCGAGCTGGAGGCGACGTACGTCGAACGCGCCAGGCAATGCGCGCAGAGGCTGAATCTGAACCGAGTGACGTTCATCCAGCAGGATGCACGAGCGGCGGATTTGTCCGCC
>JAUTWX010000023.1 GCA_030838385.1 Acidobacteriaceae bacterium | reverse complement strand
GGTGGTGGTCTCCTCGGAGACGCCGCGCCACTCCTTGGCAACATTGGTCCAGTGCTTGGGATCGTTCTTCAGCGTTTCCTTGAGCAGGTTCTTGATGACCTGCTCCTCTTCGCTCTCGGCGGGAGCATCGACCCAGGAGCGGTCGCCCTTTTCGAGATCGACGCCTTTGTGGATGAGCAGCGTGGCGTCGCCGCCGTCATCGACGATGAGCTGCGGACCCAGGCCGCCCTTGTGGGCGAGCGCCTGCGCGGTACACCACCAGTATTCTTCGAGCGATTCACCCTTCCAGGCGAAGACCGGCACGCCGGCGGCGGCGATGGCGGCGGCCGCGTGGTCCTGCGTAGAGAAGATGTTGCAGGAGGCCCAGCGCACGGAGGCGCCGAGGTCGGCCAGCGTCTCGATGAGCACGGCGGTCTGGATGGTCATGTGCAGGGAGCCCGTGATGCGCACGCCAGCCAGCGGCCGCTCGGGCGCGTACTTGGCGCGAATGGCCATCAGGCCGGGCATCTCCTGCTCGGCGATGGAGATTTCTTTGCGGCCCCACTCGGCGAGGCTGATGTCGGCGACTTTGTAGTCGAGAGCTGCGGTCTGTTCGAGAGTTGTGGCCACGGGGGCTCCTTAGCTGGCTTGATGAAAGATATTGCGACATCTAAGGATATCGTGGACGGTGGGTGGGTTGAAACAGCTCTCGTTCAGTGGCAGCGGCGGAGGGTTGACTGGGCAGTGACGCCCCCTGAGAGGCGAACGGACGCACACGCAAAAAAATGCGGCAGACTGAACGCATACAGTCTGCCGCCTGGAGGCTTACGACTTTTAGCTACCAGCGATCATGGCTTTGACCGTGATCGTCATCCGCACCCGTCCCGGGAGCGAAGGCGACGCCGCGCAGGACCTCGGCGAATCCAGCCTGGCGCACGATGGAGAACTGCTCCTTCGCGGCGACAGTCGCGTCGGTGTTGGTGAGGCGATCGTTGACGGCGACCAGGCGATTGGGATCGGCGCCCACGTCGCCATTGCCGCTGACCGTGGAGGTGATGGCCCAAATGGTCGCGCTGCCATCGCGGTTGATGCGGCCTTCGATGTTGCGCAGGCCGGCGGTTGCCGGCGCCCAGGGAAGGCTGGTCGCCGCGTTGTTGCCAGCCGGGTAGCCGTGCACGGTGTAGGGCACACCAAGCTGCAGGCCGCTGGTCAGCGTGTAGGCGAGATTCCAGGTGCTGGTTGTCGAATTGAAGATCCACTTCTGCAGGCCCGCAGTGGTTTGCGCGGCCGCATGCGTGTAGAGAGTGGAGTCGCTGGCGAAGCCATCGCCTTCATCGGCTATGTAGAGGGTGGTCGCGTTGGCGAACCAGAGTGCGAAGGGGAAGGCGAGCGGGTTTGCCTTCTTGGCCAGCGCGGTGGGGAAACCGGCGAGGATGCACATGTTCGACGGAAGACCGGTGGTCTGGAGCGCGGCAGGATCGTAGGTGAGCGGCGTGGTGGGAAGCTGCGCGTTGGCTGCCGGCAGACCGACGCCATTCGGGCAGGCTTTGCCGGTGGTGTCGACAAAGTAGACGGTGTTAACGCCGTTGCTGCCGCTCCCCTTGGTGAAGTAGAGGACGTTGTTGAAGACGGTCATGCCGCGGAAGTTGTCATCTTTGCCGATCTTGTCGGCCTTCTGGCCAAGCTCGGTGATGTTGAAGCTGGCAACCGGGCTGGGCGTGCCGGGATCCTGCTGCGCCTCGGGTTTGCTGGTGAGGTCGATGAACTGCGCGCCCGCGCCGAGCACGATGCCATCGGGCTGCGGATTGCCGCCATTGCCGGCGTTGCCCGCGGTGTAGAGGATGCGGTTGCCATCCGAGTCATTCAGGATGGCGGCGCGGCCATTGTTGCCGCTGTAAGCATTCGTCTCGGTGAAGCTGAAGTGGCCGCCGCGGCCAACCGTTGCGACGGCGCGATAGAACTCCTGTCCTACGGGATTCGTCGGATCGATGGCGAGCGGGGTGTTGGAGTTCGAGACATCGAGCGCATTCACCGGCGCGACGTAGCCCATAAAGGTGAGGGAGCGATGGTCGGTCGAGAGGTGAAGGGCGATCTCCGACTTGGAGCTGAAGCTGGTGACGAGCTGATCGCTCGAGCTCTTGATACCACGGTCAAGACTGTTGGGCACTTCGAGTGAATCGACGAGGTGGCCGTCGGGCGTGAGCTGGTCGAGATAGACACGCGAGGTGATGCCAAAGGAGGCGTCGTAGAGGTCGTTGTTGAAGACGAACGGATAGGTGCCATTGGCAATGGCGCCGGTGGAGGCGCCGCAGCCGCCCTGAGTGCTGGCGCCCACCGTCACGTTCGCCGGGTTGTTGTCATAGACGCTGCGGCTGACGACGAGATTGCCGGGCCAGAAGTGCGCGGCGTCTTCGTGGTCGCCGTGCTGCTGGGCTCCGGCGGCAAGTGTGGCCAGAGCGATGCCGAGAACGGCGGTGGCCTGTGCCAGAGCGTGGATGGTGCGGTTGCGTGGTTGCATGGACAACTGTCTCCCCTCGCGATGCGAGCATGAACGCGAGCTATCCGCTCGCCGCCAGCGAGGCTAGCAGCGCAAAGTGAGCGCGGAGTTACGGCCATGTGACGGGATCTTTGCAATAGGGAATGTGAGTGCGTGCCGTCTGCCGGTGTCGTATGCTCGACTGCGCGGTGTTAAAGCAAAAGCACAGATAACGTAATGCGGAGAGATTGGTTCTGTGCAGCCGTTTTTTGAGAGAACGGTTGCGTTCGGATTTGTGCCTTACATTACACCGTCTGTGCTTTTGCTCTGGCGGAGGCGTGACATGGTGCGAAAGTATTTGGGTTACGCGGCGATGACGGTCTTTCTGCTGACGACGGGTTGGGGAGCGGCGGCCCACGCGCAGAGCCGGTTGAATGATAAGGACATGGCGCGGCTGATGCAGAACCTGAGTGACGATGCGCAGCCCTTCCGGCAGAGCTTTGCCAATGCGCTGAAGAAGAGCACGATCCGCGGGACGAGCCGCGATAAGGATGCGCGCCGGCTGGCGGATACCTTCGCCAGGCAGGCGAAGCAGGCGCTGGAGACCTTCAAGCACAAGCGGAAGGCGGAGAGCGAAGTCACCGCGATGGTGAGCACGGCGGGACAGATCGACGCGCTGGTCTACAGCCTGCACCTGAATCCCACGGTGACGGCGCAATGGGAGAAGCTGCGCACGGAGCTGCACCAGGTGGCGCAGGGCTTTGGGGTGCCGGAGGCTTATTTTCAATCGCAACCGGGGCAGTCGCAATCAGGGGCGGCCATGGCCGGCGCAGGCGACCAGACGAGTTGCGTGGTGTCCGTCGGCACAAAGCGGAGCGCGGAGCTGGTGAGGGAGTGCCTGCAGGTGTCGCCGGCCACGCACCCGCCATGCAACGCGCAGAACGCCTGTGCGCTGATTGTGGATGAGATTCGGCGTGGCTGCGGGATGCTGGGGCGGGACGCGCCGGGATTCTGCGCCGAGTACCGTTAGGGACTGGCCGTCCGGGCAAGGGCGCCTTTTTTGGCGCGTGTTGTGGGGTTAGCTTCCTTCGGTCGGGGACTTGCCGTCCCGGGCAATCGCGCTGTCGGCGCCTGTCGCTGGGTTCGCTTCCTTTGGTCGCTCACATCTGGAATCGCGGGCGTGCGGACGAAAAGCAGATCCCTCCACTTCGCTCGCTCCGGTCGGGAAGACGAAGATGGAGGGATCTGGGGATTCGAGACACCGTCGGGGACGGCATCACCGACTTACATCAGGTACTGCTGCTCCTTGCCCTTGCCGGGCGTCAGGGCGCGGCGGCGATCCAGCTCCTTCCGGACGAGGTTGAGGCCGAAGATACAGGTCTCGAACTTCTCCGAGAGGCGCTCGAAGAGCGGCGCTTCACGCGCGTACTCGAACAGGTTGAAGGCGGCGACGATGGAATAGGAGTCGCGCCCGGTCTCTACCAGCCGCTCGAAGCTGATGGGACGCGAGGAGACGCCGATGGCCTCCGGATACATGCCGGCGAAGAAGAGCGCGTAATCGCCGATCTGCTTGCGCGCGGATCGCTCCGCGTCAAAGGACGCAGCCGTGCCGTTGACCGGATCCGCGGCGAGCAACATGGCATCCAGATCTCGCAGCGGACGGCCGATCTCGTCGCGCAGGGAGTAGATGCGTTCGTTTTCGGTGAAGTCGGTAAGCAGGTCAGCCACGTACGTGGAGATCTCGGTGTCATCGACGCCGGCTCCCTGGCTGTAGCAGTCTCCCACGAGCTCGTGGAAGAGCGAACGGAGCATGTGTTCCTGGGGAACCATGGCACAGTCCTTTCAGCGACCAAAGTGCTGCAAGCTGGTGCGTGGACCGCGTCCGGTATCCGTTGTTGCGACCCCAGTCTGGATTACCTCACCGTCGTGAGTGCCAACAGGTAGGGACTTAGTATGAACGTGAATGTAGCGTGACAGTTGCGTTAAACCAATAGCACGCATGGGTCGGGGTACTAGTTCTTTAGCAGTCAACCCAGGAGAGTGCGAGAGCGTTATCCCGGCAAAGCCATTCGGGTCAATTCTTTGTCGCCTGTTGATGAGCTTCCCGGTGACAAGAACGGCCACAGAAGACTGCTTGCAAAGCATTTACTCTCAGCCAGAGGGCGGCCAGTAAACCACGCCGTGGCCCGTTGAAAGGCGATATCCATGATTTTGCACGGCACCAGAGAACGGCCTGCCAGCTGGAGCAGCCTGACGAATCGCGTTCAGCGGCGCTGGCTGATTCCGTTCATCGCATTTGAATGGATATGGGACTGGGTGGCCTATCTACTGAGTCACT
>JAUTWX010000020.1 GCA_030838385.1 Acidobacteriaceae bacterium | reverse complement strand
CGCCACCACAGCCACATCGCGAGCGCCATGATCAGCAGCAATGGAATGATGTAGAGGCTGCCCTCCGGCCCGGTCGGGCCGCCGCTCCAAAGCAGCGGGCCCACGGGATGTTCGCTCATCAAGTGTCCGCGCGCGACCATGCCGCTGTCCGGTGTTCCGTAGAAGAAGCTCTGCGCCCAGTCCCAAGCGGCATGGAAGCCGATGGCCCACCACAGCGAGCCGGTGTACCAGAGGCTGATGCAGAAGACGAGTCCGACGGCGCCCGCGGAGAAGAGCCCGACCGGCGATTCCCCTTTGTTGGTTCCGTGGATCGCGCCGAAGAGGATCGACATCAGCAGCGCGCCCCACCAGAAGCCGATGCCCCGGGTCAAGGTGTATTGCAAATAACCGCGCAGCAGCGACTCCTCGGCAAGGCCGACAAGGAAAAACGTCACCAGCCACGCCAATCCGTATTCCCAAGCAGTTAAGCCCTGCAGGTGGCCGGCATCGAAGGCCAGCAAATGCGTCTTCCAGAGGACAGCCACCAGACTCGAAAGCGCAACAAAACCCCACACCAGGCCGAAGAGAAAGCGCGCCAGCTTGGCCCGTCCGGCATAGCCATAGACGGCAAGACGCCGGCCTTCTATGCGTGCCATGATCCAGGTCGCCACCAATACCACAATCGCTTGAATAAGCTCTCCTGCGAGTGCCCACAGTGGCGATAGGGGTAGCTTTCGATCGGGAAGATGTACATGCAACAGCTTGACACCCATGCCCAGCATGACAAAGAGCACAACAAAGATGACGACAAACAGCAGTGCGCTCCATCCCACGCGCAGGCCATCGTCGCCGAAGAACACCCATAGCGGGCCATGCTTCACTCTCTGTTCCGGAGGAGATGTCGTGCGAGAGGGATTCACAGAAAGATCGTCTGACATCGGATGGTTTTCTCCGCTACATTCGCAGTACGTCTATACAGGCACGCGGGTTCCATCGCGCTAGCGGATCAAGCCAGTCCAATCCAGCACCACCTTACCCGTCTGGCCGGAGCGCATCGCAGTAAAGCCCGCTTCGAAATCAGTGTAGCTGTAGCGGTGCGTGATAACAGGCGAGATGTCGAGCCCGGAGTGGATCAGCACGGACATCTTGTACCAGGTCTCGTACATCTCGCGACCATAGATGCCTTTGATGGTGATCATGTTGAAGATCACCTTGGACCAGTCGAGCGCGACTTCCTTTGCCGGAATGCCAAGCACTGCAATCTTGCCGCCGTGCGACATGTTGGCGATCATGTCGCGGAAGGCGCCGCCGTTGCCGGACATTTCGAGCCCTACATCAAAGCCTTCCAGCATTCCAAGCTGCTTCTGTACCTCGCGCAGCGGCGTTTCCGCCGTATTCACGGCGAGCGTCGCGCCCATTTTGCGCGCCAGCTCCAGTCGATACGGATTCAGGTCCGTGATGACCACGTGCCGTGCGCCGGCGCGCTTTACCACCGGGATACACATGATGCCGATCGGCCCCGCGCCGGTGATCAACACGTCTTCGCCAAGCACGGGGAAGGACAGAGCGGTGTGCACCGCGTTGCCGAAGGGATCAAAGATCGCGGCGACCTCCTGGTTCACATGTGGCTCGTGGCGCCAGATGTTGCTCATTGGCAGCACGACAAATTCCGCGAACGCACCGGGGCGGTTCACTCCCACACCAGATGTGAACGCGCAGAGATGGCGGCGGCCGGCAAGGCAGTTGCGACAGCGCCCGCAGGTGACATGGCCCTCGCCGCTGACGATGTCTCCGGGGTGAAAGTCATTCACATTCGAGCCGACTTCGACAATCTCGCCGACAAACTCATGGCCGATCACCATCGGTACCGGTATCGTCTTCTGCGCCCACTCGTCCCAGTCGTAGATATGGACGTCCGTCCCGCAGATGCCCGTATAGCGCACGCGGATCAGCACGTCGTTTATGCCGTACTCCGGTTCGGGGACATCCTCCAGCCACAGGCCGCGCTCGCGGCGGCTCTTCGCCAGTGCCTTCATCGCTCTCCTTCACGTCCCGCGCGCTCTGCCGCAGAACCTCACAGTCTAGAGCGTTTTCACTGTTACTGTGTACCGCCCAGTTCCGCAAAGTGTGGCTTTTCTTGACGGAAAAGCCACGCGGACAGTTGTGTTCTTGTATAGACCTACAGTGAAAATGCTCTTACGTGCGATCGTATCGATCTGCGCAGACAAGCAAGAGGGCGCAGCATCACGCTGCGCCCCTTTTGGTGGTTGATCTCAGCCAGCTACTTCTATGTCGCCGGCGTGTAATCGACGCGCACCGTCTGGATCTGATACGGCGTTACCGGCACAGTCACTTTGTCTGCGGTCACGCTGAGCGGCGAGCCTTCCGGCTTCTCCATCAGGTTGACGACCGTAGCCGATGTAGCGCCGGCGGGCACGGTCAGAGTGACGTTGCCGCCTTTGCCTGCCGACTCGTAGAAGCGCAGTACCAGACCCTTGCCGTCTTCGCTGCGCTTCATTGCGGTCAGTACGACATTGGTATCGGCGATGCCGGCGAAGGAATGCCGCTGCGGCAACTCGCCCGCATGCGCCCCCACTTGCATGGCCTTGAGCTTGTAATCGAAATCGTAACCGTGGCGGACACTGAGCGCCTGCTTCCAGTCCCCCGCATGCGGATAGAGCGCATAGCTGAATCGCTGGCGTCCCTGGTCGGCTTCCGGATCAGGCCAAGTGGCCCCGCGCAGCAAGCTCAGGCGCAGCACATTGCCCACCGCGTCATAGCCATACTTCGACTCGTTGATGAGGCTCATGCCGTGCTGGCCATCGCCCAGGTCCGCCCAGCGCATCGCGGGCACTTCGAACTTCGCCTTCTCGATGCTGTTGTTTCGTGTGGTTGGCCGCTCGATGGTGCCGTAGGGAATCTCGTAGGTTGCGAATGGCCCCGAAGCCGCCAGCGGGAACGCTGCTTTCAGCAGGATATGCCGCTCGTGCCAGTCGAAGTCGTTCGTGACCACGGCGTGATCCGAACCCGCGTAGAGCGTGATCTCCTGAACGAACTTCGAACTCTGCCAGGTGCGACTCACCCGAATGGTCGCTCGTAGCGGCCCATGCTCGGTCAAGGTCACCGAGTCTGCCTTATCCAGCAGCGTGGGCGGGACGTCGAGTGTGCCGGGATCGATGTTCCACGCGTCGTACTCCTTCGGCGTGTCTTTGAATGCCTGCAACTCGTCGCCGCAGGCGCCGGCGGCCAGCGTCTCGAAGCTTGCCTTCTTGTCATAGAGCGATCGAATGCAGCCGGTCGACGGATCGACCGTGATGCGCAGCGCTGCGTTTTCAATGGTGAGCCCATTGGCCTTCACATCCGAGACAGCCGCGAGCTTACCGGGGACGGCGTGCAGTACCTCGTAACCGAGCGACGGAACATCCTCTGTACGGAACAGCAGGTGATACGTATTCGTCTTCTTGTCGCTCTCAACAACCTGCGACGGCAGCACGCGGCCCTTGGCATCCAGGATAGAAATGCCGTCAGGCGCCGCAGCGGGCATCTCGACCTTGGCTTCCGCCACTCCGGCGCGGTTCCACCCCAGCGGATTTACCACCATCACCGGCACACTGCCCACCGGCACATGCGTGTTCACGTGCGCCTGGACAGTATCGAGCGACTTCGATGTGATCTCATTCGCGGCCCAGTGCACCTGGTTGTAGTCCTTCTGCGCATCGCGATAGATCACGCCGATGCCCGATCCGGCGGCCAGATCGTGGAATTGATTGAAGAGCACATGCTTCCATGCGTCGGTCAGCTCTGTGTCGGGATAGTTGCGGCCGTCCAGCCAGGCCAGCGATGCATACTTCTCCGCATTCAGCACCCACTCTTCGCTGTCGCGCATGTTGCGTTTGTGGGCTGCCTGTGTAGTGAAGACACCGCGGTGATACTCCAGATAGAGTTCATCTTTCCACGTAGGAATGCTGATCTGTCCCGCGGCAGGCGCCGGCAGCTTGGTGTCTCCCTTGGCCAGCGCCTCGTAATTCCATGTGGGCGAGTCGGAAGTGATCTTTTTCTCGACTGCGTTGAAATATGGCTGCGCCGTCCCGAATTCCGAGCGCGGCACCACTTTGTCCGGCTGCATCCAGTGGAGACCCTGGTCCAGCATGGCGCGCGTGGGACCGCCCCCGTGATCGCCGACGCCATAGAGGTCCAACACCTCATCCATTCCGGGTGCGCGATTGCGCGCCTCCACCGTGTTCTGCGCGAGGCGGACTGGACTCAGATCCGTATTGGCATAATCGTGCGGGAAGTACGTGAGCACCTTGCTGCCATCCGGCGACTCCCACCAGAACAGCTTCAGCGGCAACTGGTTGGTGTCGTTCCAGGTCATCTTCTGGGTCACGAAGTAATCGATGCCGGAGCGCTTATAAATCTGCGGCAGTTGCCAGTTGTAGCCGAACGAATCCGGGTTCCAGCCGATGCGCGTTGTGGTGCCGTAAAGCTTCTGGAAGGTCTCCTGCCCCACGAGGATCTGGCGCACCAGCGATTCGCCATCCGGCATATTCAGGTCCGGCTCCAGCCACATGCCGCCGACAAGCTCCCAGCGACCCTCCTGAATACGCTTTTTGATTTCGTCGTTCAGCTCCGGATACTTGTCCGCGATCCACTGGTTGTACTGCGCCGCAGACTGCGTATAGGTGTACGTCGGATACTCGTTCATCAACTGCGCCGCGGTCCCAAAGGTGCGCTTCACGACATCCACGGTCTCGGTCCAGGGCCACAGCCACGCCACGTCAATGTGCGAGTTGCCGGTCAGGCGCATGTCGGCCTGCTGCAGCGTCGGCTTCAGCGGCTCCAGTGACTGCTGGGCCGCCTTGAGCGATGCGTCGAACTTCGTCTGATCCTTCCTGTCCAGCGCAGGTACATTCACGTCACCTATCGCCTTGGCAAGCGTTGCCTGGTCAGCGGTGACGTCCTTCGACAGCGTCGGAATCAGGAGGGCCGCGGTCTCGAATTCTGTGAGCAGATCGGAGGGATTGGGGCGGTTCTGCGCAAACTCGAGACTCAGATCCACGCCGGCAATCCGCTTCTCATCCACCGTCGGCAGAAGCTTGACCGCCACCAGCACCTTGTCGCCCGGCTTTGCGTCGTCGAAGAGGACGATGGGCTCCAGGTCATCCCCCAGCGCGACGCGGCGGCCGTTGAAGTAGATGATCTCCGGCACCGGACCGTTGGCATTGGCACGGAAGCGGAACAATACACGCGCGCCGGTCAGGTCGTAGCCGTTCAGCGTCTGAGGAACTTCGATCTCGCGGCGAAACCAGACGGCATCCTTCGGCGCCGTCAGTCGATGATGACGGTCGCGATGTGCATCCACTTTCCGCCAACTGCTGTCGTCCAGCGAAGGCTGTTCACCATGCGGCACATCGCCCTCGTGGTACAGCCATTGGCCCTCCGGCAACACATCGAGACTCTCCAGCCGCTCAATGGTGGATTCTTCCTGGGCGCTCAGATTCAACCCGGGATGGTGACCGTGATTCATCTCGAAGAGCTGTGCGTGAAGCTTTCCTGGGGCAAAGACGGCGAGGGCAATGGCAGCGCTGCAGGCGAGGCAATGGACGGTGCGCAAGACGGTCTCCTTCATGCAAGGTCGATCCGGATTTGCATATGGCGGCGTGTGGGAACGTCGGACATAAGGCACGGCAATTGTAAGCCAGATAACGATAAAGTGGGCGCTCTCCCCTGGGGGTAGGGGCGAGGATGATGCTGTGGACGGGAGCCAGCATAGATGGATCAGCGGCTGCGGCAGCCGTTCGCCTCACAGGCCAGCGGCGACGGACCTCAGTAGTAGTCTGCGCAGCTCATGTAGTAGCCGCAGCGGCGGCAGACCAGCTTGCAACGACTGCTCTCCAGACGCGACGCGCAGTTTGGACACCACAGGCAGGTATGCTCGGTGGAGTCATGCCGCTGCTCGCCATGCCGCTGCTCTTGGACAGACTCTGTTTCAGCGGGGAATGTAGACGACATGAGGGTCAGCCTACTCCATCGCGGGCCGGCGATTCATTCGGAATCCGCGCGCATCTCATACAATGTGCGGTCAGGCAGAATCACGCACGACAACTTCATACACGCACGACAACTTCATAGAGGAGCAAGTATGGACCGGAAAGCAACAGCGGTGTGGCAGGGCGGACTGAAAGACGGGAAGGGCCGCATATCGACCGACAGCGGTGTCCTGAAGGATGCGCAGTACTCCTTCAGCACGCGCTTTGAGAACGGCATCGGCACCAATCCCGAAGAACTGATCGCCGCCGCCCACGCCGGATGCTTCACCATGGCGCTGAGCGCGCAGTTGACGGGCGCCAACCTGACGCCCGAGTCACTCGAAACCACGGCGGCTGTCACCTTTGAGAAGAAGGATGACAAGCCGACCATCACCCGGATCAAGCTGACCACCACGGCGAAGGTGCCCGGAGCCGACAAGGCTGCCTTCGACAAGGCCGCGCAGGAAGCGAAGAGCGGCTGCCCTATCTCGCGGCTCTTCGCCGGCAACACCGAGATCACTTTGGACGCGAAGCTGGTCTAACCCCGATGCGGGAGCCACGCGGCGCGAGTTGCTCGCGCTGCGTGTGCCTGGAGCATTTTCACTGTTACTGTGTACAGCCCAGCTCCGCGAAGTGTGGCTTTTCTTGACCGAAAAGCCACGCCCACAGTGGCGCTCTTGTACGCACCTACAGTGAAAATGCTTTAGCTGCGCATGCGCACAAACTCGCGCATCTCGTGATTCAGTCCCGTAGCCTGCCGGACCCCCTGATCCAGCAGCTTCATCCATTCACGCGCCTGGTCGCTCAGGGCGGTCGTGTTCACCAGGTAACTGGCCTGCACGATGATCTCCAGCGCGTTATTCATATCGTGAGTAATGCGCCGGATTTCCTTGGCGTCATCCTGCAGCAAGGGTGTTGCCCCGTCTGTCTCTGTCATTCCTTCCATTCCTTCGGCCCTCTTCTTTGCGCGGCTTGTCCGTGCAGTCTACAGGCAGGCGCGGTTTTTTTGTTTGATCGCTAAGTACCTGTAAAGGTTGACTTTTCCCAGTCCCTTTGCGAGACTAGCGACTGCTGCCGTCCAGCACCCGCTGGACCTTACCCGTGCCGAAGTGGCGGAATTGGCAGACGCGCATGGTTCAGGTCCATGTACTCGCAAGGGTGTGGGGG
>JAUTWX010000528.1 GCA_030838385.1 Acidobacteriaceae bacterium | reverse complement strand
AATAGAACTTCAGCGCCTTGCCGCCGGTGGTCGTCTCCGGATTGCCAAACATCACGCCAATCTTCTCGCGGATCTGGTTGATGAAGATGAGGCAGGTGCGCGACTTCGAAACCGTTCCCGTCAGCTTTCTTAGCGCCTGCGACATGAGACGTGCTTGTAACCCCATGTGCGAGTCGCCCATCTCGCCGTCCAGTTCCGCCTTCGGCACCAGCGCCGCCACCGAGTCCACCACCAGCACGTCGATGGCGTTCGAGCGCACCAGCGCTTCGACGATCTCGAGCGCCTGCTCCCCATAGTCAGGCTGGCTTACCAGCAGATTGTCGATGTCTACTCCCAGTTTTCCGGCGTAGGCGGGATCGAGCGCGTGCTCTGCGTCCACAAACGCCGCCAGTCCGCCAGCCTTCTGCGCCTCTGCAATAATTTGCAAAGTAATTGTCGTCTTACCCGAGGATTCAGGGCCGAAGATCTCGATGACGCGCCCCCGCGGAACTCCACCCACGCCCAGCGCTGCGTCGAACGAGATGGAGCCTGTGGAAATGACCGAAATTGGTACAACGTCCTTTGACCCGAGCCGCATGATCGAACCCTTGCCAAACTGCTTCTCCAGCCCGGAAAGAGCCAGTTCTATTGCCTTGCTTCGGTCATCTGCCACGTTGCATCTCCTGTGCGGGGTAAAAAATGGTGGGTTAAACTTCAATGCGGATTTTAGCACCCAAAACGGGAAAAGCAAATAAAAGGCGAATACAACTATCGACGTAGCAGGTCTACAGGCTGGTTCACGTCGTCGATTCTGAAGTAGCTGGCGAGCGACGGGTGCTTCGCAGCGACGGCCTTGTACATCTCCCAGGCCACGCGGCGGTAACTGAAGTGCCCGGCGACCCCCGAACGTAGCTCGGAGATGTAGAGCGCCTCGGCGAAGTCCATCTTGAACATGGCCCGGCAACGTGTGGCCAGGGGAAGGCAGTACCGGGCGGATTCGGCGGCCTCAGGCACGCTGCTGCTGCGGAGCTGACGGTAGGTGGCGTAGGCGGTGTTTATGGCCTCCGTGTACGCAGCGGTCAGATTTGCTTCGGCGAGCGTCGGCTGACCGGGGCATGTTGGTTCCTCGTAGCCGTGAAGGTCGGTGTAGGGCTGCAGGAGCTGAACGCATCGACGATGACGGTGCATGTCGCGGAAACCGCCGATATCCATCAGGATGTCAAAGCGGAGGCTGTGGCCTGCACTAAAGGCCCGCAGAAGCTCGTCGTGCCGTCCGCGGTGTTTCGTACCCAGCCCAATGAGCTCTGAAAGTTGACTGGCGCTCAGAGCGGCGACATGGTGGCGCAGCTGCCGGTAGGAGTAGTGGCAGTGAGGATAGAGCAGCGAAGTTGCCAGTTCGACTTCGAGCGGCTCAGTATCGTCCAGTAGATCGACAACCGGAGACGGCGTGATGGATTGGCCGGCCATCAGTTCGGCTGCAGCTGCGGTTAGTTCCTTGCGGGTCTGCAGGAGATAGTCGCTTGGGGCGGCGTACTTCACCAACGTGGGGGCGGTCTTTACAGGACGCAGCAGGGCTTCGATGGCGCGACCGCCGCAGATTTCGTCCACAGAGCCAATCTCGTTGCAGAGAACCTGCGCTGCGCTGTGTTGTACATTCCACGCCGGCTCAGTCGCCGCGATACGTAGTTTTTCGCCAAGCTGGCGCACCTCGGCAAATGGACTGGTAAGCAGGCGGGAGACCTGCGTCTCAAGCGTCCGGGCATTCACAATTTGACCGAGGGACGTGTTCGTCGCCAACGGAAGCAGATAGCGAGCTACGTCGAAAGCTCGGGCCTTCAACGTGCGTTCATAGGCCTCGGGCTTCATGGATTCCGGTTGCGGAATTGCGGCTTTCAGCGCGTCCAGCATGCCGGCGCCGACGTGGTCGTAGGCGGTAAAGAGCGCTTTTACGACAGCCGTAAAGTTTGGCGTCTCATCGCCAAGATCGGGTGTGTACCATCCGGATCGGCGGAAGTTCTGGTAGCGCGTCGAGCGCTCTTGACCGTCCCAACGCTGCTCGTCCACCAGTTCGATTGCGGCCAGCAGGCTGAGGCGCTCAATCGCGAAAGGAATGTGCGCCAGATCGGCGATGGACCGGTGGCCATACTGGAAGTAGAAGGTGTTGAGGAACTGTTCGGCCCGCTGGGCGCTAATCTCCGCCAGCGACTCCTTCATGGTAAGCGAGGAACGAGAGTATTTGGCCATCGCGTACGCCAGAACCTCAGGGTCCGCTCCGTGAATTGCGTAGACGTCGGTTTCGGTCGTATCTGTTTTCTTCTCGTTTTCTGACATGATCAAGTTCAGAATACTTGATCCGTGTAGCCTTAGGGTTTGGATGGAATCTATCTCCTCGATGACAAATATTCTGCGTGTTGTCTCCCATCGGCCGTATCCGCTGCCAGCGGGTCGCTGGAGAATGGCGCAGCGATGGAACGATCTGTTGTTCGCGCATTGGCCGATTCCTGCCGGTGACATGGCCCGGCTGCTTCCGGCGGGACTCGAGGTAGATATCTTCGACGGCTATGCCTGGGTCGGCGTAGTACCTTTCTGGATGGATCAGGTGCGGACTCGGGCGGTTGGCGAGCGATGCATTGCCGTTCCCGGCACGGACACATTTTGTGAGCTCAACCTGCGGACCTATGTACGCTCGCAGATCACGGGTCTGCGCGGAGTCTATTTTTTCTCGCTGGATGCCGCGAGCGCACTGGCTGTGATCGGAGCGCGGACGCTGTTTCGTCTGCCGTACTTTCTCGCCAGCATGCACCAGGAAATCGAGGGAGATGGAACAGTCGAGTACAGCAGCAAGCGCCTCCAGACCGGCCGCAGTATCCGATTCAAAGCGCGCTATCGTGGACTGGACCAAGTCGCCGGCCCCAGCAGGCCTGGAACTCTTGAGCATTTCCTGACGGAGCGCTACTGCTTACTTACGCGACATGCGGGGCAAGTGCAGGTAGGGCACATTCATCATCTTCCCTGGCCGCTCCAGGCCGCGGAGGCGGAGATTAGCGTCAACGAGCTGCCTGCCGCGCACGGCATCGCGTTGCCGGACCGACCGCCGGTGTTGCACTTCGCGCGAAAATTGGACGTGTATCTCTGGTCGTTGCGTGAAGATCAGAAGCAAACATTTTCGAGTTCGTATAATCAAGAACGGTCGCTTCAGGGAGGTTCATGAGCATTCTCGCAGGTCGTATCGCACTCATTACGGGAGCTTCGCAGGGGATTGGGCGAGCATGTGCTCTGGAGTTAGCTCACGGTGGAGCTTCGGTCGCTCTGGCGGCGCGCAATCTGAACAAGCTCGGCGAGGTTGCTGCCGAGATCGCCGCTGCTGGAGGAACGGCGCATGCGTTTGTACTGGATGTCGCGAGCGAAGAGTCGATCAAAGACTGCGCAAAGGCAGTGATCACTCACTTCGGCGCAGTAAATATCCTCGTCAATAACGCTGGGATTACGCGCGACATTCTGGCACTGCGGATGAAGCGCAAGGATTGGGACGATGTGCTGACGACGAACCTGACCGGCGCGTTTTTGATGACACAGGCCGTCATGTCGCAGATGGTCAAGAGCCGCTGGGGACGAATTATCAATGTCGCCTC
>JAUTWX010000516.1 GCA_030838385.1 Acidobacteriaceae bacterium | reverse complement strand
GACACTTGATGAGCGAACATCCCGTGGGCCCGCTGCTTTGGAGCGGCGGCCCGACCGGGCCGGAGGGCAGCCTCTACATCATTCCATTGCTGCTGATCATGGCGCTCGCGATGTGGCTGTGGTGGCGTAGACGCGGCGTGACCATACCGTACAGTCAAGACGCTTAAAGACGATTCGAAGCGCGGCTGCTGAAAGCGTCACTGTTCCCAGCGATCCAGCGTTACGAAGCGAATGCCGCCGCGTCGTGCCGGGCCCAGAAGGTTTGCCGTCGCGGTCACAGTGCGACGGCGATCGCTGCCCATCTCCAGGTGGCCGCCATCGTGCATCAGCACATTGCTCCCACGTTGCTTACGCTGGTTATGCGCAATGCCGCGGTGCAGCCGCATCTCGATCTCTGCCGCGGACTTCGCGTTCCAGTCCCACGAGGTCACGTTCCACAGCACCGGCGTCAGCCGCATCTCGGCCGCCGTATGGAAGACCGCCGGGTTGCGCGAGCCAAATGGCGGGCGGAAGAAGCGCACGCGGCTGCCGATCGTGTCCTCGATCAGCGCTGTAGCATCGCCGATCTCCGCGCGAATCCGCTTGAGACCCATATACATGAGCTTTGGATGAGTCATGGTGTGACAGCCGATGACGTGGCCGGCGTGGTGCAGGTCGCGCACGACCCGCGGCTTCTCCCTGACGTAGCGGCCGATGACGAAGAAGGTCGCGCGAACTTGGTTGCGTGCGAGCACGTCCATCAACTGACCGGTGTAAGGATCGTTGGGGCCGTCGTCGTAGGTAAGGGCGACCTCCGCCGGGTCGTTGCCAGCAATGAGCGAACGCCCGAAGAGCCGCGATGCCGGCCACAGAGCCGCGTAGTGAAAGCCGCCGACAGCCAGCCCTGCCGCGCCGGCGCCGCAGGCAGCAATCCACGCAATACGCAAGGCCGCATTCAAGCCGGTGGGGGAGCCAAACAGGGAATCGGCGCTCACAGGCGCAGTGTAGCAACCAGACCGGCGGTCGCACGTTGGTACCGGTTGTGCCCGCAACGGCAGGCGTATACTTTTGTACGGAACACAGGCAGCATCCCGGCAGGGAGTTGCACTGGAGGCAATCATGAGTCTGACGCCCGTAGCGGCCGCATCCGCAAAGATCACTCCCCTCACCCTTCTGGAACGCAAGCAGACACATCAGCCCATCACGGCGCTAACCGCGTATGACTACGCCACCGCACGCCTGGCCGATGAGGCTGGGATCGACCTGCTGCTGGTAGGCGACTCGCTGGCTATGGTGGTGATGGGCCTGGAGAGCACTCTACCGGTCACGGTGGACGAGATGCTGCATCACACGCGCGCCGCGCGCCGTGGGGTGCGCCGCGCCATGCTGGTAGCAGATATGCCCTACGGTTCGTATCACCTGTCGGCGGACGAGGGCGTAGCCAATGCCGTGCGCTTTGTGAAAGATGGCGGAGCGGAGGCGGTGAAGGTGGAGGGCGCCCGCACGGAGCTGGTGGAGCGACTCGTCGCAGCGGAAATCCCGGTGGTTGGTCACATCGGGCTGACGCCGCAGTCAGTGCATCGCATGGGCGGCTACAAGGTGCAGGGAAAGACGGCTGTTGACTATGCCCGCCTGCGCAAAGAAGCGCGCAACCTGGAGAAGGCTGGTGCGTGCGTTGTCGTGCTCGAGGGAATGCCGCGCGAGCTGGCGGCGGAGATCACGGCGGAGCTTGCGATTCCCACGATTGGCATCGGAGCCGGAGTGGACTGCGATGGACAAATCCTTGTCTTCCACGACCTGGTGAACCTCACGTTTGCGCCGCCAGCACGTTTCGTACGGCACTACGCGGATGCTGCCGAGCTCTTCCGCAGCGCCATCACTGCCTATCGCGATGATGTGGTGGAACGGCGCTACCCCGCGGAAGACGAGAGCTATCATCTGCCGAAGAGCACCCGGGCCGCCGTCGTCGCCGAACCCAACGCTGTCGCGTTCGACGCGCCGCACCTCCGCCGCAAGGCATAGCGTTCGATGCAGGTCCTATCCACGATTCAAGAGATGCGTCTGGCCTGCCGCGCCGTTCGCCAGAGCGGCCAGTCGCTGGGACTGGTCCCCACCATGGGCGCACTGCATGCCGGCCACATCGCGCTGGTGCGTGCCGCGCGTGCACAGTGCGATGTTGTCGCCGCATCTATTTTCGTGAACCCGACGCAGTTCGGACCCAACGAGGATTTCGCGAAGTATCCGCGCCCCTTCGAGCAGGACTGCGCGCTGCTGGAGGGCGAAGGCGTGGCGCTGGTCTTCGCACCGCAGCCGGGGGAGATGTATCCGGCGGGAGCCAGCACTTTCGTTGAGGTCGGCGGCGTGGGCGACCGGCTCGATGGTGCATCGCGGCCGGGACATTTTCGCGGCGTGGCGACCATAGTTGCCAAGCTCTTCCACATCGTCGGGCCCGACAAGGCCTTCTTCGGCCAAAAGGACGCGGCACAGGTAGCCGTACTGCGCAGCATGGTGCGCGACCTGAACTTCGATCTGGAGCTGGTCGTCTGCCCCACGCTGCGCGAGCCGGACGGGCTCGCGCTCTCCTCGCGCAACCGCTACTTGTCTGCCTCGGACCGTGCCCGAGCGTTGGTTCTTTCGCGTGCGCTCGACGTGATCGCTGCCACATACCGTGCCGGTGAGAAGGATGTAGCGCGGCTGCTCGAGACTGGCCGCAGCGTCATGGCTACCGAACCAGAGGTGCGGATCGACTACCTGCAGATCGTCGATGCCGACACGCTGCTGCCGCTGACGGAAGCCAAGCCAGGAGCGCTGGTGGCGATTGCCGCGTACGTCGGCGGCACGCGGTTGATCGACAATACGATCCTGCGATAGCGACGTTACGAGCGCTTGATGGCGCGTGCTGGTCCAGAGACGCATGAATGCCCGGCAATCAGGAAGCGCAGCGGACGCTCCGCTGCTTTGCTGATGCCGATCCGCGACGTGACTAGTATGTCCTGCGTCTCGTAGCCGTCGTCGCGGAGCTGCAAGTCCGAGTCCTCGCTCAGCAGATCCACTCCATTGTGCGTCGCGCGAGTAATGCCCAAGGCCTGGCAGAGCCGGCCTGGCCCGGAGGTGAGCAGGCGTGGCGACGCATGCGCGGATAGGCCCCGCCAAGCCGCCATTTCGGCGAAGCCCTGCAACGGCTCCAGTGCGCGAACCAGTATGGAGCCGGCCTGGCCTGCGGGCTCACACGAGATGTTGAGGCAACTATGCATGCCGTAGATGAAGTAGACGTAGGCGTGACCGGCCGGGCCGAAGAGCACAGCGTTGCGCGCCGTGCGGCCTGCGGCCGCGTGTGCTGCGGGATCGCCATCGCCAAAGTAGGCCTCCACCTCGACGATGCGGCCGACCAGCAGGGCATCGTTTGTTTGACGAATCAGCAGCTTACCCAGAACCGCACGTGCGACCGTGTCCGGTTGTCGCTCAAAAAAAGTCCGCGGCATCAGCGTGCCGGGCGCGGCTCCGTGATCCGAAATTTCGCGAGAGCTATTGCCGGACACGAGCGTTGGGTTGCCTGGCTTCATCCTTGATTTCATCTTAGCTACTGGCATCCGTCATCGCGCGCCGCCGATGCATCGCCCCGAGACCATCCCGACACGCTGGAATGTGCTCCAATAAAGAGAAGGGAAAGAAGTCTTTGCGATGCGTTGTTTGTTGGCCGCTTGCGCGCTCGGTGCTTTGATCGCGAGCACATCCCCGCTTCAAGGGCAGACGCTGCAATCCCGGCCGCCCGCGGTTGGCGAGGCCACACCGAACCCGGCACTCTCCTTGCCCTCCGGCACAAAACTGATGGTCCGGCTCGATCAGCAGCTCGACTCGTCAAGCGCCATCGTGGGGCAAAGCTGGACAGGCACCTTGGTGAATGACATCCCGATCGGCAATCGCGTGGCGCTCAAGAGCGGCACACCCGTCGACGGCCTGGTCGTCGCGGTGAAGCGCGGCGGGCACTTCCGCGACGGCGGCAGCCTCTCCCTGCGGCTGATCCGCGTGAACGATGCAGCCGTGGCCACCGATGTGCTGACCCGCGACAAGCAAGGCCACTGGAAGGGCGGGACGAAGATTGGCGGCGGCACTGCGGTCGGGGCGGCCATCGGCGGTCTGACCGGCGGCGTGACGGGTGCGGTGGTGGGCGGCGCCGTGGGCGCCACGACCGGCACCATTGCCGCGGCAACCAGCGGCAAGAAGCCAGCCGCCATCCCCACCGAGGGCAGCCCTGACCTTTACGGTCCAGTAGAGTATTTTCCTGCTGCTCTGGCGGAGATCCATCGGCCACAAGTGCGATCGCCTGACCGTCTACGCCTACAGGGAAAATGCTCTCGCGCCTGTCAGGTCACTCTTTGACGGCAGCCAGCACCTCTTCGGCATGCCCTTCGGGCTTTACTTTCGCGAAGATGCGGGTCAGCTTGCGGTCTGGGCCAATCAGGAAGGTGGTGCGCTCGATGCCCCGCACCTTCTTGCCATACATGTTTTTGTCCTTCATCACGCCAAACCGATTGCAGACTGTTTCGTCTACATCTGCAAGGAGCGTATAAGGCAGGTCGTACTTCTCTTTGAATTTCTTCTGCGCCTTCGGCGTGTCGCGAGAGATGCCGAGCACCACGACGCCGGCCTTCTGCAGCTTCTTGAAGGTATCGCGGAAGCCGCAGGCCTCGATGGTGCAGCCCGGCGTATCGGCGCGGGGATAGAAGAAGAGCACAACCGGCTTTCCGCTATAGTCGCTCAGGTGAACCGTTTCGTCGTTCTCGTTCTGTAAGGTGAAGTCCTCGATCGTATTTCCGACCTGCATGATCCTTCCTCCGCTGCGCTCTCTCTGTTTCAGGACAGCTACCATGGTAGCTGCAGCACTGTGGCTGCGGAGTATGCCATGAAATCTACCCGGACGCGTATCCGGACACGTAGCTGGCTATTGCGTGCAGCGAGTGCTGCCATCGGTCTGGGCTGCGTCGCGATCCTGCACGCGCAGTATCCCGGCCACATCGATACCGAAAGAAAGCCGCGGACGGCAACACTGCGCTCGGTTGCTGTGCTGGAGTGGACAGGCGACCGCGCTCGTCCCAACGCGACGCGACTGGTGCCGGTGTCCCTCTTCGACGGAGAGCACTTGCAGGATGGCGGCCTGTACCTGGCGCGGCCGGTACCCTTGGCGCTCGATAGCGGGACGGAGTACGAAGTAGAAGGCTCGGGCCGGCCGCAGGGTTGGTTTGATATCGGTGGCGCGCGCGAGATCGGTACTGACTGGTTTGGTTTTGGCGACTGGAAGCCCTATCTGCCGCCACCGCCAAAGAAGCTGCACCCGTCGCGCTATCCTCCGACAGTGGTACGGGATAAGTCCGACGAGGACAAACCGCATTTCGTCCGGCGCGACCAGAGTTCCGGCTCCGGGAACACGAGCAACACAGGAAGCACGGGCTCCGCCTCTTCGGACAAAACTTCAGACAAGACGCAGGCTTCTTCGGCTCCGGTCGATCCGGATCGCCCCACACTGCGGCGCAGGCCCGACGAAGACAAGCCTCAGCAACAGGCCGCCGCGGCGCCGGAGTCGCCGAGCAAGGCGCCCGATCCGGATCGACCGCGGCTTTCGCATGGCAAGCCCGCGGATTTACAGAACGAGCCCAAGCCGCTGGAGATAACGCCGGTGGCGATGGGCCAGACGGTTGCCGTCTCCGACGCCGGCAGCGTAGGGACTCAGTCGTTCGCGTATGAATGGGGCAGCTCTGCGGATGCTGGGGCTGCGCAGAAGGAGCTGGAAGCACAGGCGGTAACGTTGTTGGCTGCCGCCGCGGCAACCCCGACCTCGGCATCCACGTCCGTGGCACCCGCTGCGAAAAAAACAACCGCGGCAACGCGCCACAGCACCTCTCGAAAAGCTGCGCCGCGAAAAAAAGCGAAGCCAGTGGAGTCGGCATCGCCGCTGGCGGATGTTCACTTCAGCGCCTTCGCTCTTACCTATGGCAGCGGTGCGACGCTGGTGATGACGGCGCGCGAAGCCGCGACCACGCGCTCGATCGCGGTGATTGCGCTGCAGGATATCTACGGAAAAATTCAGGTGCTGTGGCACTCGGTCACGGATGACACGCACCTGGACGTGACGCCGCGGATGAAACTCATCGATGCAGTGGACCCCCGCGGTGATGGCCGCGCCAACCTGCTCTTCGAGCAGCGCAACGATACGGACCGGCGTTTCGCGCTCTATGCAGTAGGCGCCACTACCGCGGAGCAGGTCTTCGCTACGGATCCGCTGCCGCTGCATCCGGTTGCGCAGCAGAACGATTGATCGCTACGGATGCGGCAACTGCGCCGTGTCCCAGCCTCCGCCCAGCGCCTTCACCAACTGCACACTCGCCGCGAACTGGCGCGTGGTAATGTCCGCCGCCGTGCGCCGATTGGTCAGCTCGATGGTTTGCGCGGTGATCACCTGAAGATAGGTCACCAGTCCGCCCTTGTACTGGTTGGTGGAGATCAGCAGCGAGCGCTCCGCGTCGGCGACCGTCAGCTGCTGCGCCGCCGCCTCTTGGTTAAGGATGCTCAATGCGGCGAGCTGGTCCTCCACATCCTGGAACGACTGGAGCACCGTCTCGCGATAGTTCGCCACCTGCGCGTCATACGCGGCGCGTGCTTCCACGGTAAGCGCGTGACGCCGGCCTGCATCGAACAGAAGCTCGGTTGCCGATCCGCCTAACGACCACAGTGAGCCCGGCCCCTGGAAGAGGTTGCCCGGCCGCGACGACTCGAATCCACCGGATCCGCCGAGATTGACCTGAGGGTAGTAGGCGGCGATGGCGATGCCGATCTGCTCATTCGAGGCAGCGGCGCGACGCTCCGCCGCTGCTACGTCCGGACGGCGCTCCAGCAGCTCCGATGGCACGCCTACGGGCACAGTAGGCAATGCGAGGGTGAGTGGTGCGGGGGCCAGCGAAAAAGTGGACGCAGGCTGGCCGGTGAGCGTCGCGATGGCGTGCTCAAACTGCGCGCGCGCGACTCCTATGTCGATGTCCTGCGCTATCGTCTGATCCAACTGCGTCTGTGCTTGGGCCACGTCGGCATCTGTCGCGACTCCGCCGTGAAAGCGGGATATCGTCAGTTGAAGGAAGCGCTGATACTGCTGGATGGTGTCGTCGAGCAATTGCTTCTGCGTGTCCAGCCCGCGCAGCTCGAAATAGTCCATGGCAAGCTCGGAGCGAAGACTGAGATCTACATTTGCAAGGTCTGCGTTGGAGGCCTGCGCGTTTGCTCGCGCCTGCTGCACCGTCCGGCGAATGTTGCCCCACAGGTCAGGCTCCCACGTCGCCGTGCCGCTGGCGACGAGGTCGGTGTACGGATTGCCCTTGGTAGGAACGCCGAAGGGGCGGTTCGCCGATACGCTGGTGCGCGAATAGCTGGGCGCGATCGAGAGAGTAGGGAAGTAGTTGGCCCGAAACTGCCGCACCGCCGCCAGCGCCTGCGTGTACTGCGCCAGCGCGGCCTTCAGGTTCTGGTTGGAGACAGCGACGCGCTCTTCCAGTCCATTGAGTTGCGGATCGCTATAGGCTTCCCACCATTTACCGCGAAGCTTGTCGTCGCCGGGTTGCGCATGCTTCCAGCCGACGCCAGGTGCGGTTGGCGGAGGCGTTTCGGCTGGCTGCTCCTTGAAGGATGGGGCCATCGCCGCGCTCGGCGTCTTGTAGTTGGGACCAACCTTGCAGCCGCCCGCAAACAGCACCAGCGTCAATGCGCCCAGCGCAGCGTAATTCCATACATTCCACGCGTTGGAGTGATGTCGCCTCACTGTCCCTGCTCCTGCTTTCCGCTGCCCGGACTTTGCAGGACATGCACCTTCTCGCCATCGATGACCGAGTCGGGCGGGTTGGTGATGATAGATGTATTCGGGTCCAGCCCGCTGACCACCTGCACCGTATCGCCATCGTCATGCCCGATGGTGATGGGCACCAGCTTTACGACGTCGCCATCGCCCGTGTGTTCGACAGTGGCAACGCGCAATCCTTCCTTCCGGAAGAGCAGCGTCGACACGGGAATGATGACCGTTGAGACCGGACGCCCCACCTTCAGATGGACTTCGGTGTAAGCACCCGTCGTCAGCTCGCCCTTGCGGTTGTCCACGTCCACCTCCACCAGCAGGGTGCGGGAATTGACATCGATGGACCTCGCCGTACGGACCAGCGTGCCCTCGAAGGAGCGATTCGGATACTCGGCAAAGGTGAGCTGCGCTTTTGTCCCGGGCAATGCGTCGCGGGAGTAGACCTGTGGCACATTCACGTAGATGCGCAGCACATCCGTAGAAGCCATGTGGAAGAGTTCTTTGGCTGCGCCCTGATCGATGAGCTGACCGATGTCGATGCTGCGTGACGTGACCACGCCGTTGAAGGGTGCGTAGATTTTCTCGAACGAAGTCAACTGCTCCAGCCGCTGTACATTTGCAAGTTGCGACTTGACGGTCGTATTGGACGACTGGGCCTGCGTGGTGAAGTTCTCCGTGTCCTGTTGCGTCACCGCGTCCTGCCCCAGCAGCCCCTGATAGCGCTTCGCCGTGCTCTTGGCGAAGCTGGCGTTGGACTCCGCCGTCGCCAGGTCAGCACGTGCCTGCAGCAGTTGCTGATCGACTTCCGGTGAACTGATGACCGCCAGCAACTGCCCCTTGCGCACGTGTGCGCCGATGTCGAAGTACCAGTGGTCCAGATAGCCGCTAGTGCGCGCGTAGATGGGCGCGTCCTCGTAGGCAAAGCTGTTGCCGGGAAGCACGATCTCGGAGGTGGGCGAGGCGCTCTTGGCTTTGGAGAGCAGCACATCCGGCGCGGCAAGCGCGTTGGTCTCGGCCGCGAGCGCCTCCCGCGCGTTTTGTCGGTGCAGGATGCCGGCAACGGCAATGACGGCGCCTGCAATGAGCAGCACCACGATGACGATGACGGCAGTGCGGCCCGAGACGTTGGACTGCGGCAGGGATGCGCCGCCGTGTTCGCCCTGCGGACGCGTGGTTTGCGGTATGTGGTTAGGCTCGCTCATGGTCCTCGAATGATCCGGGATTGTCGCTTCCGGAGGTGCGGCCGTTCCGGTTGGCCCGGGCGCGGCGGCGGCGCTCCAGCGCGCCATGCAGCACGCTGAAGAATGTGGGAACGAAGAAAAGAGTGGCGAGGGTTGCAAAAAGAAGGCCGCCAATCACGGCACGACCAAGCGGAGCATTCTGTTCGCCGCCATCGCCCAGCCCCAGCGCCATCGGCACCATGCCGATGATCATAGCCAGCGCGGTCATCAGCACGGGCCGAAAGCGGGTGAATCCCGCGGCAAGGGCGGCGCCGATGGCATCGCCGTCATTCATCTCCAGTTGCTCCTTGGCAAAGGAGACCACCAGGATCGAATTCGCCGTGGCCACACCCATGCACATGATCGAGCCCGTCAGCGCCGGAACGCTGATGTGTGTTCCGGTGAGGAAGAGCATCCACACGATACCGGCGAGCGCCGCGGGCAGCGCGGCAACGATGATGAATGGGTCGAGCCACGACTGGAAGTTGACGACGATCAGCAGATAAACCAGAAGGATCGAGAAGAGCAGACCGCTTACCAGTCCGATGAAGGACGAGCGCATCGTCTGGACCTGGCCGCGTATCACCAGGTGCGATCCCCTCGGCAGTTCTTTGCTGTGCTTGGCGACGATGGCTCTGATCTTGTCCGCGACACTACGCAGGTCGGTGTTATCGATATTGCCGTAGATGTCGATCACCGGCTGGATGTCGTAATGCGTCACCGTCGCGAGCTCTTCGCCCCGCGTGACCGAGGCCAGGTTGCCGAGGATCTGAATCGGCTGGCCGCCCATCTGTGCGGCGGGAGTGAACATGCTGAAGTTCGCGTTGGGGTTCGGCGGGACGCTGGCCGTGATGGGTACGCTCTGCAGGTCGCCGAGCGTGTCCAGCGTATATTGCGGCGACTGCGTCGCGATGTTATAGCTCACGCCGTTCTTGGGGTTGAGCCAGAAGGTCGGCGATGTCTGGAATGAGCCGCTGAGCGCCACCAGCAGGGAACCGGCGACGTCCCGCTGCGTAAGCCCGATGTCCTGCGCGCGGGTGCGATCCACGTCGATGAACAGGCGCGGTTCGTTAAAGGGTTGCTGGATGCGCAGATCGGTCGCTCCCGGCACATACTTGATCTCCTGCATCAGCTTCTCGGCAAACTCATGATTGGCCACGAAATTTTGGCCAACTACCTGGATATCGATCGGCGCCGGCAGGCCGAAGTTCAGGATCTGGGTCGTCATGTCCACCGGCAGCGTGTAGAAGGTGACGCCGGGAAACTCCCGCGCCAGGCTTCGACGCAGGTCTTCGACATAGTCATTGGTAGGCCGGTGGTCCCTGGTCAACGAGACGGTGATGTCCGCGTCGGCCGATCCCACTACCCCCGAGTTGCCATACGAGAGATTCAGGCCGGAGTAAGGGATGCCGATGTTGTCGATGATGGTGATGAGCTGCCGCGCCGGGATCTCGCGGCGGATCGCATTGTCGACCTGGTCGCACAGCCGCGCCGTCTCCTCGATGCGAGTCCCGGTGCGCGCCCTCACATGCAGCTTGAACTGGCCGGCATCGACGGAGGGGAAGAAGTCCTGTCCCAGCCAGGGATAGAGCAATGCAAAGGAGCCGATGCAAAAGAGAAGGAAGAGAATCAGAAAGGTGCTGCTATGGGCCACCGCCAGCGCCAGCAGGCCGTGATAGAAGCTGCGCAGCTGTTCGAAGCGACGCTCGAAAGCGAGCTGAAAGCGGATGAACGGGTTGCGGCTCTCGTGCTTCTGTCTCTCCGCTTCCGCGTCGTGCTCCACCAGCAGAAACTTCGCCATGGTGGGAACCACCGTGCGGGAGAGGAAGTAGGACGCAAGCATGGCGAAGACCACTGCTTCGGCCAGCGGCACGAATAGGTATTTCGCCACGCCGCCCAGGAAGAACATGGGCACGAAGACAATGCAGATCGACAACGTGGAGACGAAGGCCGGGATAGCGATCTGCGCCGCGCCGTCGAGAATGGCCTGCTCGATCTCCTTGCCCTCTTCGAGGTTGCGGTTGATGTTCTCGATCTCCACCGTCGCATCGTCCACCAGGATGCCGACCGCGAGCGCCAGTCCGCCCAGCGTCATGATGTTGATGGTCTCGCCCAGCGCACTCAGCGTGATCAGCGAAACCAGAATCGACAGCGGAATCGATACGGCAATAATGAGCGTCGAGCGCCAACTGCCGAGAAAGACCAGGATCATGAATCCGGTAAGACAGGCCGCAATGAGCGCTTCATGCACCACGCCGGTGATGGCTCCCCGCACGAAGATCGATTGATCGGAGAGCGGCGTGATGCGGAGCTGCGATGGCAGTGTGTCCTTGATCGTGGGCAGCTTGTTGAAGATCCCCTTGATAATGTCCAGCGTGGACGCGTTGCCGTTCTTCTGAATGGTCAGCAGCGCGGCGCGCTGCCCGTCGACGCGGACGATGTTGGTCTGCGGCGGGAATCCATCGCGTACATGCGCGACATCGTGGACGTAGACCATGGCGCCATTTACCTGGCGAATGGGCAGATCGTTCAGACCCTGGATCGTGGAAGGCGCGCTATTGGTCTCTACCTGATATTCATAGGTACCGACCTTCAGCGTGCCCGATGGCAGGATCAAATTCTGATTGGCGATGGTGTTCGTGACATCGCTTGGCGACAGTCCCTTGGACTGCAGCTGATGCAGATCGATATCCACCTGTACCTGGCGCTGCTTGCCGCCGTAGGGATACGGCACAGCCGCGCCGCGGATGGTTACCAGCTGCGTGCGGATGAAGTTGAGGCTGAAGTCGTTGAGCTGCTGCTCGGTGAGCCCCTGGCCGGAGACGCCCAGCTGAAGGATGGGAACGCTCGAAGCGCTGTAGTCAATGATGAGTGGCGGGGTCGTGCCTGTAGGTAGCTGCCGCAGCTGCGTCTGCGAAACGGCCGTGACCTGCGCGATGGCCATCGAAAGATTGACTTGCGGCTGG
>JAUTWX010000488.1 GCA_030838385.1 Acidobacteriaceae bacterium | reverse complement strand
CGCGGCGAGCGCGAAGGGCGCCCCCGCGGCCAGGACGATGGCCTTTCTGCGAGTCAAACGCATGTGTGTTCCCTTTCTCGGAAAAAGCGATTCGGTTTGATTCGTTGAGGTCGCGCTCTCCTGCGATGGCACGCAGATAGGTGCTCACTGGCACGATGGCCCAGGCGATCTTGGATGTGACGGAGGCGATTACGACGTGAGGGAGGAATGAAGAATGAACGCCGAAAACCACTGACAACGGCGGGCGCGGGCGTTGCCTGCGCACAAGCTACTACAGGAGGCGGTGTGCGGCAAGGGTCTTACGTTCGAGAAACCGCAGGAGGCCCGCCGAATGACGGTCCTCCTGCAGTGCTCGAGTTGGCGCTGACTAAGCGGGAATGCCTGGCGCGATGGTGTGCGGGCGCGTCAGCCGGTGGACGAAGTGGTAGGGCGGCCAGGGTCCGGAGAGCTGCATCTGGCAGTCTTTCAGCAGCTCGCGGGTGGTGGTGAATTTGTTTTGATACCGCTCCACGCACTTCGCCTCGATGAGGTGCGAGATGTCCAGCAGCATCTTGCCGTTATCCATGGTGCGGCAGGTGATCTCTTCATCCTGTGGCGAGAAGAGGCGCTGCATCTGGACCGAGATGGCACGACCTTTGGTCTGCCGCTCGCGCTGGCGGGAAGCGGTTTCGCGCAGGTTGGAGAGATACTCCTTGCCGACATTATCCTTCGCGGAGACGGCGCGAAGCGGTTGCTGCAGGCAGCAGTCCTCGACCATGACCTTCAGATGCATCTCGGCTTTGCCGCGCAGGCGCTCCACATGCGTCGTGTACTGGCGCTGATTGGAGCGGATGGAGCGGCGGAGCGCTTCATCATCGGCGAAGACGGTACCGAAGCGGAAGGGAAGTACGGTGGAGAGCTTGAAACAGTCGCCGACGACACGGGCATGGTCCCTGGCGGCTTGCTGATCGAAATTTTCTTGTGGATTGTGTTCCGAAACGATGACTGCGAGATCACTGGCTGGATAGAGGAAGATTTGATTCCCTGAGATGCCGGTTAGGGACTGCATTGGTACCGGTTTGCGGTGGCGGGCTAATTCAGGGAAGGCTAACTTTTCACTGATGCAGTAGGCGTACCACGCCATAGAGAGTGTCACTCCATTGACGCTGGCAGAACATCGCCAGTTGATTGAACCGATTCATGAAGCGGTGAGACAACCTCTCGCCCTGGCACGCCTACTAGAAGGCTGCACCGAACTTGGGCACATCCTAGACCTCGCATGACACCACTGGCAACTCGAAAGCAATTCGCGTCGATGCTCATTCCCAAATGCGATGCGGGGGCGAATGGGTATGTCGTTGTAAACGTTACCAAAGCAATGGCAGAGCGGAGATGAAGTGGCATCGCAAAAAAAATTAAACGTGCGACATGCGGAAGAGAATAAGCCCACACATGGCAGTGACTGCGACCAATAGGAAGAGAATGGCGAAGAAGAGGCCCTTCAGCAATCCTGCAAGGCTGCGAAATGAGTTGGCAAGCTCTTGCTGCTCACGGCGGCTGGCCTCGACGCTCGTGGCGAGGCGGTCCAGTTGCTCCTGATTCTGTTTGAGGCTGCGTTCCATCTGTTCGCCCTGACTCTCCACCCGCGAGCGCAGTCCGCGGCTCTCCATCTGCATTTCGCCGAAGTGGCGGTTCAGCGAGGAGAGATCCGGGCGTGCAGCCGGCTCAGAAACAGCGATGCCGGTGAGCATAGGCAATAGCTTGGCGGCGTAGGGCAGCAAGGATCGGAGCTGGGACAGCGAGCGAAGATTGGGCAAAGCGGCGATCCTTTAGTTAGCAGAGTGCGATGCGCGGAGAGAGGGAATAGCCGGCAGAGGAAGGCTATCATCCCGGTTTGGACTTCCTGGAATTGGCTTTCCGAGTCGGCTTTCCCGGGGACGGGCTTCCGGCTGATTCGCCGCAGGGGGCGACTATCCATCGACCAGGTCGAGCATCGCCGGGTCGTAGCGCTTCCCCGCGGCGGCGTCCCGCGGCACAGCCTCTTCGATGCGCGCGATCTCGGTTTCTGACAGGTGCAGGTCCGCGGCCCGGGCATTCTCCAGCAGGCGCTCCTGGCTGCTGGTGCCGGGTATCGGAATCACATCCGCCCGGCTCAGCAGCCAGGCAAGTGCCAACTGTGCCGGTGTGCAGCCTTTGTCGCGCGCCAACCCCTGCACACGATCGGCAACGGCGACGTTCTTCGCAAAATTTTCACCCTGGAAGCGCGGATTGTTGCGGCGCCAGTCATCCGGCGTGAGGTCCTCGAGCTTCCGGATGCGTCCGGCGAGAAATCCGCGACCCAGTGGGCTGTATGCAACCAGAGCGATGCCAAGTTCGCGAAGCACCGGAAGCAGCCTCTGCTCCGGCTCGCGTGACCACAGCGAGTACTCGGTCTGTACTGCGGCGATGGGATGGACTGCGTATGCGCGACGGACGGTCTCGGGCGAAGCTTCGGAGAGGCCGAGATGGCGCACTTTGCCGAGTCGTACCAGCTCTGCCATCGCGCCGACAGTCTCCTCAATTGGAATCCTGGCGTCCACGCGGTGCAGATAGTAGAGGTCGATGGTATCGACACCGAGGCGTTCGAGCGATGCGTCGCAGGCGCGGCTGACGTAGTCAGGGCTGCCGTTGGGAATGCGTTCCACTCCGGGTCGAGAGG
>JAUTWX010000394.1 GCA_030838385.1 Acidobacteriaceae bacterium | reverse complement strand
AGCCGTCATGGGCTGGCAGATGTTATGGGCGCTCATCCTGGGCTTTGGGCTTTCGGCGGTGGTGCAGGCGACGGTGTCGCGTGAGAAGGTTGCAAAGCTGATGCCCGATGGCGGACCTCGCTCGATTGCGATCGCGTCCGGCCTTGGCGCCGCTTCGTCGTCGTGCTCCTACGCAGCGGTGGCGATTGCGCGCACGCTCTTTCGCAAGGGCGCGGATTTTCGCGCGGCGATGGCCTTTGAGTTCGCGTCGACGAATCTGGTGTTCGAGCTGGGGCTTTCGCTGATTGTGTTGATGGGCTGGCGCTTTGCCGCGGCGGAGTTTGTCGGCGGCCCGGTGATGATCGTGCTGCTGGTGGTGCTGCTGAATCTGTTCTTCGGCAAGCGGCTTGTGGATGAAGCACGCAAGCAGGCGGAGCGCGGCGTGCTGGGGCGCATGGAAGGCCATGCAGCGATGGATATGGCCGCCACTGGCGACACCTGGTGGGCGAGATTGCGATCGCCGGAGGGGTTCACCGCTGTCAGCAACATATTCGTGATGGAGTGGGCGGCGGTGCTGCCCGATATTGTGCTGGGCCTGGTGCTCTCGGGCTGCATTGCGGCGTGGGTGCCGGCGGCCTTCTGGCAGCGGTTTTTCCTGGTGGGGCATCCGGCGCTGGCGCGCTGGTGGGGACCGCTGGCCGGGCCGCTGGTGGCGCTGGTGTCGTTCGTCTGCTCTGTGGGGAATGTGCCGTTGGCTGCCGTTCTGTGGCAGCACGGGCTGAGCTTTGGCGGCGTGATCGCGTTCCTGTTCGGCGATCTGATCATCCTGCCCATCGTGAACATTCACCGCAAATATTACGGCTGGGGTGCGGCGCTGCTGCTGCTGGTGCTGTTCTATGTTGCGATGGCAGCGGCGGCGCTGGCGGTGGAGTGGATCTTTCTCGCGCTGCACCTGACGCCGTATGCGCACGCGATGGGGATGGCGATGGAGATGGGCTTTCGCTGGGATCACACGGCGGTGTTGAATCTCGTCTTCCTTGTGCTTGCAGCGGTGCTGCTGTGGCGGTTCTTCCGATCGGGTGGCGCAGGTATGCTGCGGCATATGAATGAGCCGATGGATGGAGGACGCGAGATGCATCACGGGCATGGACACCATGGACACGGAGCTGGAGCGATGCATTGAGCGCGCCGGAATCGCGCGAAACGCTGTATGCCGCCAGCTCGAATGCGGGTAAGCTGCGTGATTTCTCGGTGGCAGCGGCGGTCTTCGGCGTGAAGATTGCGGTGCTCCCGGGACTCGCGGAGATTCGTGCGCCTGCGGAGGAGGGCGCGACCTTTGCGGCGAATGCACGGCTGAAAGCGGAGGCGTACAGCCGGGTGCGGCCGGGGCTGCTGGTACTGGCGGATGATTCCGGGCTCGAAGTGGATGCGTTGGGCGGTGCGCCGGGGGTACGGTCCGCGCGCTATGCGGACGATGCGGGGTTCGACCTGATCGATAGTGAAGATGCCGACGGACGCAATAATCTCTACCTCCTCGAGCAGCTTCGCGAGCATTCGCAACCGTGGACGGCGCGCTATCGGTGCGCGCTGGCGCTCGCCCGCGATAGTGTGACGTTGCTGACGGCGAGCGGAGCGGTGGAAGGAGAGATCATCGTCGAGCCGCATGGGATGGGCGGATTTGGATACGACCCGCTGTTCTGGCTGCCGGAGCTGGGCAAGACGATGGCGGAGATCGATCTGGAGACGAAGCAGCGGCTGAGCCATCGCGGGCGCGCGCTCCAGGCGCTTTTGCAACGACTGCGCTCGACACCATGCTGACCGAACGCCGCATCGATCATGGCGCCTGCTTGACGGTCGTTCTCATCGACACCAATAATGATGGGTGGCTTCCCCACACCGATCCGCCGAATCCCTGAGCCTTCTTTGTAGCGTCACTGGCGATCGCTGAGGCGCGTGTCTGCGCCCGGAAGTGGGCTGTGTCTGGAATTTGTAGGCAGGAATTCGTAAGCGGGAATTCGTAGCTGCTGATGAGGTGATCTTCGATGAGATGGGTGAGTTTGAAGAATAAGACGGGGCTGCGGGCATGAGCACGAGTGCGGTAGGGGTGCAGAACGAGCGTGCACCGGGCTTCTGGGGATCGACCAACGGCAAGAAAGCGGTGATGGCGGTGACGGGCGCCATCCTGTTCCTCTTCGTGATCGGCCACCTGGCCGGCAACCTGCAGATCTTCGAGGGCCCGGCGAAGCTGAATGCCTATGGCAAGCTGCTGCACGATCTGGGCGAGCTGCTTTGGCCGGTGCGCATCATCCTGCTGATTTGCGTGACCCTGCACATCATCGCTACCGTGCAGCTTGCGCTCCTGAAGAAGCGGGCGCGGCCGGTGGGCTACTCGGCGAAGAAGGCGATCGCATCCTCTTACGCCTCGCGCACCATGTACTGGAGCGGGCCGATCGTGCTGGCATTTGTGATCTTCCACCTGCTGCACCTGACTGCCGGCTACTATCACCCCGGAGCCGCGTTCATCGATGCAGATGTGTACCACAACGTGGTCACGGGCTTTCAGGTGTGGTGGGTTTCGGTCTGGTACATCTTCTCGATGATTCTGCTGGGGCTGCATCTGCGGCACGGCATCTGGAGCATGTTCCAATCGCTCGGCATGAACCATCCGCGGCATACGCCGATTTTGAAGAGCGCGGCCTGGGTGGTCGCGCTGGTGATTGTGCTGGGGTATGTCTCGATTCCGATCAGCGTCATGCTGGGAGTGGTGAAATAGATGGCACTTGACTCCAGAGTTCCCACGGGACTGATTGAACAGGCGTGGGAGAAGACCAAGTTCGATTTGAAGCTGGTGAACCCGGCGAACAAGCGCAAGCACACGATCATCGTGGTGGGCTCGGGGCTGGCCGGGGGTGCCGCATCGGCCACGCTGGGCGAGCTGGGCTACAACGTGAAGTGCTTCTGCTTCCAGGACTCGCCGCGGCGCGCGCACTCCATTGCGGCACAGGGCGGCATCAACGCCGCGAAGAATTACCAGAACGACGGCGACAGCATCTATCGGCTCTTTTATGACACGGTGAAGGGCGGCGATTTTCGCTCGCGCGAGGCCAATGTCTACCGGCTGGCCGAGATCAGCGTGAAGATCATCGACCAGTGCGTGGCGCAGGGCGTTCCCTTTGCGCGCGAGTACGGCGGCACGTTGACCAACCGGTCTTTCGGTGGAGCGCAGGTGTCGCGCACCTTCTATGCACGCGGGCAGACAGGGCAGCAGTTGCTGCTGGGCGCCTATCAAGCGCTGGAGCGGCAGGTGCACGCGGGCACGGTGGAGATGCTGGCGCGCACCGAGATGCTGGACCTGATCGTGATCGACGGCAAGGCGCGCGGCATTGTGGCGCGCAACCTGGTGACGGGCGAGATCACGACGCACATCGCGGACGCGGTGGTGCTGGCGAGCGGCGGCTACGGAAACGTCTACTACCTGTCGACGAATGCGAAGGGTTCGAATGTGACGGCGAGCTGGCGCGCGCACAAGCGCGGCGCGCTGTTCGCAAATCCCTGCTACACGCAGATCCACCCAACGTGCATCCCGGTTTCGGGCGAGTACCAATCGAAGCTGACGCTGATGTCTGAGTCGTTGCGCAACGACGGGCGCATCTGGGTGCCGAAGAATAAGGGCGACAAGCGCAAGCCGGATGAGATTCCGGAGGCGGAGCGCGACTATTATCTGGAGCGGCGTTATCCGAGCTTCGGCAACCTGGTGCCGCGCGACGTGGCCTCGCGCAACGCCAAGGCGGTATGCGATGAGGGACGCGGCGTAGGCGAGAGCGGGCTGGGCGTCTACCTCGACTTTGCGGACGCGATTCGGCGGTTGGGCGAAAGCACCATTCGGGAACGCTACGGAAACCTGTTCGATATGTATCAGCGCATCACGGACGAGGACCCGTACAAGGTGCCGATGCGCATCTATCCCGCGATCCACTACACCATGGGTGGCCTTTGGGTGGACTACCACTTGCAGTCGACCATTCCGGGGCTGTTCGTGCTGGGCGAGGCAAACTTCTCCGACCACGGCGCGAACCGCTTGGGCGCGAGCGCGCTAATGCAGGGACTCTCCGATGGCTACTTCGTCATTCCCTACACCATTGGCAACTACCTGGCAACGAACAAGCTGGGCAAGGTGGACGAGTCGAATGCCGAGGTGCGCAACGCAGTGGCTTGCGTGGACGAGACCATCCAGAAGCTGCTTGCGATCAAGGGCAAGCGGACGGTGGACTCTTTCCACCGCGAGTTGGGCAAGATCATGTGGGAGTATTGCGGCATGTCGCGCACGGCCGAAGGACTGGGGCATGCGATCGGACAGATTCGCGAGCTGCGCGATGAGTACTGGCAGAACGTAACTGTGCCGGGCACAGGTGCTGACCTGAACCAGAGCCTGGAAAAAGCCGGACGCGTGGCGGACTTCCTGGAGCTGGGCGAGCTGATGTGCATTGACGCGCTAGAGCGCAATGAGAGCTGCGGCGGCCACTTCCGCGAGGAGTACCAGACGCCGGACGGCGAGGCGAAGCGCGATGACGATCACTTCTCGTATGTGGCGGCGTGGGGGTATCGCGGGCCGGGAAATCATCCGGAGTTGACCAAGGAGCCGCTGGAGTTTGAATACGTGCACCCGAGCCAGAGGAGCTACAAGTAAATGAAACTGACGCTAAAGATCTGGCGGCAGACGGGCCGCAAGGACAAGGGCAGATTCGTCAGCTATGCGGTGGACGATGTGAACCCGGAGATGTCCATGCTGGAGTGCCTGGACGTGCTGAACGAGACGCTGATCGAGCGCGGCGAGGAGCCGGTGGCCTTTGAGCACGACTGCCGCGAGGGTATCTGCGGCTCGTGCGGCTTCATGATCAACGGCATCCCGCACGGGCCCATGCCGGCGACGACGGTGTGCCAGCTGACGATGCGGCACTTCAAGGACGGCGAAGAGCTGGTGATCGAGCCGTGGCGGGCCGCGGCCTTCCCTGCTATCAAAGATCTCGTTGTGGACCGACGGTCGTTCGATCGCATCATTGCAGCGGGCGGGTATATCTCGGTCTCAACCGGCAATGCGCCGGATGGCAATGCGATTCTGGTCAGCAAGGAGACCTCCGACCGAGCGATGGATGCGGCGGCGTGCATTGGGTGCGGGGCGTGTGTGGCGGCGTGCCCGAATGCGTCGGCGGCGCTGTTTACCGGCGCGAAGATTGCGCACCTCAACATTCTGCCGCAGGGCGTGCCGGAGCGGGATCATCGCTCGCGGCACATGGTGGCCCAGATGAACGTGGAGGGCTTTGGCGGCTGCACCAACATCGGCGAGTGCACCGGCGCATGCCCCAAGGAGATACAGCTTGAGGTGATCGCGACCATGAACCGCGACTACATCCGCGGGAGCTGGAAGCGGCGCGATACCGAGGTGCGGACGGTGAAGCCGATGACGGAGTGGAGCACGGGGTCGAAGCTGAAGATCGATCCGCACGCTACGAGCTAGGGCCGGACAAACGGCACCACCGCGCTGCGCTCCGGTCGGGATGACGAATGATCGAAGCTGACACGAAAAAGCCCCGGCGATGAACCGGGGCTTTGCTGTTTTTTACAGGAAGGGTGTGCTACTTCGTGATGATGTTCTTTCCTACTTCTCCCTTATGCTGACGTTTCAGTCCGCGACGAGCCATCTGGTCTGCGGTCCTCTTCAAGCGGTCGTGTTCCCCGCGCTCTTGTGTTGGTTTGCTTTGCGTGTCCGGAGGCGCCGAGGGTGTGGGGTCCTTCTTGGTGGGTTCCATTTCATACACCTCTACTTTCGATGAGATGGGCCGACCTAGCCGCAGGTTGTCCTTTGCTACACTCGGATTCCATGAAGCCGCCCGCAGCCGCTCTCCTTCTGATTGCAATGGGCTTCACTGCCCAATCGACCCAGCACGTCCTCGCACAAACCAGCCCCAAGCCGCACCGGCATGCAACCAAGACCATGACCAATGCCTCATACGCGCCTAACTTTTTTATCGACACGCATGCGGACACAACGCAGCGCATGCTGGATGAACATTACGACCTGAGCGAGCCGCTGAATGGCGGCCATGTGAACTTTGAGGCCGCGAAGAAGGGCAAGCTGGGTGCGGAGTTCTTCTCCATCTGGGTGGAACCGCAATTTTACGAAGGCCACTACGCGCGGCGCACGCTGGAGCTGATCGACACCGTGCACCAGGCAGCGCTGAAGCATCCGGACAAGATGATGATGGCCTACTCGGTGGCGGATATCGAGCGCGCGCACCGCGAACACAAGCTGGCCGCGCTGATGGGCATCGAGGGCGGCCACTCGATCGAGAATTCGATTCCGCTGCTGCGCGACTACTACCGGCTTGGCGTGCGTTACATGACGCTGACCTGGTCAAACTCCAACGACTGGGCGGACTCCTCCGGCGACATCACCGATCCGAAGGTGCACCACACCAAGGAAGGGCTGACGGAGTTCGGCAAGGATGTGGTGTATGAGATGAACCGCCTGGGCATGATGGTGGACATCTCGCACGTGGCAGACCAGACGTTTTACCGCACGCTGATCCTGACGCGTGCGCCGGTGATCGCCTCGCACTCGTCTGCGCGCGCGCTGACTAACCACACACGCAACATGACGGACGAGATGCTGCGCGCGCTGGCGGTGAATGGCGGCGTGGTACAGGCAAACTTCTTCTCTGCGTTCATCTCAGAGGACTGGCGCAAAGCGTGGGAGGCGCAGAAGCCGGAGCGCGACGCGGCGGAGAAGGCGGCAGAGGAGAAGGCCAAAGCCGACGGCAAGCCGTGGGTCTATGGCCAGGAAGAAGCGATGGACAAGGAGTTCGCGGCGAAGATTCCGCGGCCACCGCTGAGCACGCTGATCGACCACATCGATCACATGGTGAAGGTGGCGGGCATCGACCACGTAGGCATCGGGTCGGACTTCGATGGGATTCCGTCAGCGCCGGTGGGTATCGACTCCGCCGCGGACCTGCCGAAGATCACGGCGGCGCTGAGGGAGCGTGGCTACAG
>JAUTWX010000329.1 GCA_030838385.1 Acidobacteriaceae bacterium | reverse complement strand
CTCACTCCACTCACCAACACTGCTCAGAAATAGAAACCGACGTTCGGCTGCATCACCATCAAGGGGAGCCACCCGGCTCCCCTCTTTTCATGCGCGCTGGTTGGCAGGAAGTCTTCCGGGGACTACTCAGAACGGAACGCGCAGGTAACGGCTGCTTGCGGACAACAACATAACCGCGATTAGCCCCGGTATTGCTCGTCGCTCACCTGTTCCATCCAGTCGACGACCTTTCCGTCAAGCTGTTCCTGAACGGCAATATGCGTCATTGCCGTGGTGGCCGTCGCTCCATGCCAGTGCTTCTCACCGGGCGCGAACCAGACCACATCTCCAGGCCGGATTTCCTCAATCTGCCCGCCCCAACGCTGCACCCAACCAAAGCCGGAGGTCACGATCAATGTCTGACCAAAAGGATGCGTGTGCCACGCCGTACGGGCGCCGGGCTCGAAGGTCACGGCGGCGCCTTGAACGCGGGCCGGGGCTGGCGCCTGAAACAGCGGATCGATCCGCACCGTGCCAGTAAACCAATCTGCAGGCCCTTTGACGGAAGCTTGCGAACCGTTGCGTTTGATTTCCATCAGCGTTTCTCCCCATCCTTCATTACATCATCCGCTCCATCTCGTTCTTTCACGCAGCCGCGACCGCATCCTGCAACTCGTGTCATCCTGAGCGCAAGCGAGGAACCTGCAGTTCGCTCGTAGTGCAACCCCAAGGAGACCCCATCCTGAGCCACTGATCCCTGATGAAGCTACGCCTGCGGCACATGCTCCAGCAGCCGCCGCCACGTCTTCTGGTTCTTCCGGTAGCTCTTCTTCAGCTCTTCCAGAATGCGATCGAAATCCGCGTGCGCGTGCAGCCGCTGCCACGCAGGATTCTTCGAGAACCAGGGATAGTTCTCATTGCCCAGATAGATGGCGCGCCGCAGCCAGTGCAGCGCCTCGCTCTCATCGCCCTCCACCGCGAAGTAGGTTGCCAGCCGATACGCCATCTCGCTGTCGGCTTCGGCGGCCGAAAGCGAGTCCTCCTCAATCAGCGACGCCGCCTTCTCCCGCTGCCCCACCTGCACATAGCACATGGCCAGCGTCGGAAAGGCAAGGCGCATCGAATCGTCTTCCCGGATCACCGTCTCCAGCAGGGAGATCGCCGTCTGCAACTCCCCTTTGCGCATGTGCTGATACGCCAGCGACGTCCGCAGGAGGGAGTGCTTCGGCTCCAGCGTCAATCCCTTCTGCAACTCCTCCTCGGCCAGCTCCAGTTGGTTCTGGTACTGGTAGACGCGCGCGCGGTGGTTATAGATCGCCGGCGCATTCGACGGATTCAGTTGCAGCGAGCGATTGAATTGCGCCAGCGCATCCTCGTACATGCCATCCAGCCGCAGCGTGATCCCGGCAATCGAGTGCACGTTCCAGTCATTGCCGCTGGTGCGCAGCAACTGCTCGATGCCGTGACGCGCGCTCTCTTTCTCGCCCCGCGACAGCATCATGTACACGCGATACAGATTCGCCTCAATCGATCCCGAATCGATCTCCAGCGCCTTGTCGAAGGCCCGCCGCGCACTCAGCAGGTGCATCTGCCCGCCGAATCCATTGCGCACATACTGGACATGCACGATGCCCAGCCCACTCCACGCTGCGGCGAACTGCGGATCGCGCTCCACCACGCGTTCGAAGCCCGCGAGCGCACGATCGAGATCGCCGCGCGACCCCGCACGTGCCACGAACGATGACAGCAACGCACGCGCCTGCAGATACTCCTCGGAAACCTGCTCGCCCAGCCGCGAGATGCGCGTCGAGCGCTCGCCTTGCGCGCCGTTCAGCTTCTGCCCCATGCCCTGCAGGGTGGCGAAGACCTCGTTCGAAATCTCCGTCTGCACCGCGATCAGATCGAACGACGCGACGCGGATCGCGCCGCCCGTCCGCACACTCTGCCCGGCTACGTCCAGCAGTTGCCAGTTCAGGTCGAAGCCGTCATCGGAGCGCAGAAAATTTCCCGCCAGCACATAACGCGCCAGGAGGCGCTGCCCCAGCGTGAGCGGGTCCATCTGTTGCACCGATAGTGGCAACTGCATCAGCGCGCTCGATGGCCGCACCACCAGCGATGGCATCCGCGCCAGCCGCGCGGCAATCGCATCCGCCAGCGCAAAGCCGTACATCGGCGAGTTTTCCAGATGCGAGTCCGTCGCCGCCTGCCCCTCCGCGCCGGGCTTGCCAAAGTTGCGGAAGGGCAGCACCAGGATGCTGTTCTCTTTCGCCACCTCATCCGCAGATTCGCGGAAGCGCTCCGCCAGCATCGACAGCATGCCCGTCGAACGTTTCTCCCGCTCCGCCGGCGGCATATTCGCCGGCAGCTCGAAGGGCATGCCTGTCTCGAACTGCTTGGTGCGCATGATGGTCTTCAGCGCCTCGCGCACCTCCGCGGCGGCCGCGTAGCGATCCGACGGATTCTTCTTCAGGCAGCGATCGATCACGCTCGCCAGCTCGTCCGGCACCTCCGGGCAGAACTGGTTCAGCGCTGGCGGATCGGCAAACTGGATCGCGCGCACACCCTGCAGCTCCTCCACATCGGGCCGCACAAAGGGATGCCGTCCGCTCACCAGTTCATAGAGGATGACGCCGAAGGCAAACAGATCGCTCTGCACGCTGCTCTGCCCGGTTACAAATTGCTCCGGAGCCATGTAGGCCAGCGTTCCGCCGCGCACCGAATACGTCCGCGGCACCGCGCCCTGCTTGCGCCGCGTCGGCTGCGCCGGATCGAACTCCGCCTCATCCGGACTCTTGCGCCGCGCCAGGCCGAAGTCGAGGATCTTTACCAGTCCGCCGTCGGTCAGCATCACGTTCGCCGGCTTCAAATCGCGATGATAGATGCCGATCTGGTGCGCCGCGCTCAATCCATCCGCAATCTGGATGCCCACCGAAAGCACCAGCGGCACATTCGCCGGCCCCTGCGCAATCAGGCGATCCAGCGAGCGCCCCGGCACATACTGCATCACGATGTAGGCTTCGTCGCTCGACTCCCCGACTTCGTAGATGGCGCAGACATTCGGATGCTCGATCGCGGACGCCAGCCGCGCCTCGCGCAGCACCGTGGTACGCATCTGTTCGAGCGAAAGCGCGCCGCGCTTCAGGATCTTCAGCACCACCGGGCGCATCAGCAGCGTGTCGTTGGCCAGATAGACCACGCCACTGCCGCCGGAGCCCAGCTTTTTCAAAATCTCGTAATGCTCAATCTCGCGCCGCTTCATCCTGGTCTCAGTGTAGCGGCGTTCTTCTGAGGAAATTTCTGTGCATCGGCGCGTCAGCGCAAATGTTCACGCAGAAACTCGAGTGTCCGCGCGCGTGCTCGCGCCGCCGAAGAGGCATCGTATGCAGCGCTCCCATCGCGGTTGAAAGCATGTCCGGCGGGATAGGTGTAGATCGGCACCTCGGGATACGCCTTCCCGATTGCGTCGATCTCGCTTTGCGGAATGTGCTGGTCCAATTCGCCAAAATGCAGCATCACCGGTACCTTCGGCCGCTCATTGACGTACTGCGCAATCCTGCCGCCGTAGTAACAAACCGCTGCAGCAATCGGCAGACGCGCTGCGCTGAGCCACGCCAGCGTGCCGCCCAGGCAGTAGCCCACCACGCCGATCTTCTTGACGTGGCGAAAGCACCGCTCGCACTCCACCGCTGCCGCAATGTCATCCACGCCACTCTCGATGTCGAAGTTCTTGAGAAGGTTCATCGCCCGCTGCGAATCCTCCCCCTCATAACCTAGATCGACGTCTCTCTCGATTCGGTCAAACAGAGCTGGCGCAACCACTACGAAGCCGTCGTCCGCATAGCGGTCTGCCACTGCGCGGATGTGCGCGTTCACTCCGTAAATTTCCTGCACAATGACCAGTCCGCCCTTCGCTGGCACTCCCGGCTGCACTACGTAGGCGTCCAGTTCATGACCATCCTTCGCCCGAAGCTGCACTATCTCCGCCATCTTCGTGGTCCTCCCTACTCTTCTGATGCGGAAGTCTTCGGATGTGGACGGAGTGAAGCGCCGCGGCGCACGGCACAACCTACTTCAGTGGACGCTCGGTTCCTTCCACGCGGCTCGCCACCAGCCGTCGCGGCCGCCGCCCCATGATGTACATCACCAGCCCGAAGACCAGCATGAGTCCGCCCCAGATCAGGTTGATGTTCACGTCCAGCGACTTCTCATAGATCGCGCTGCCCCGCGTGAACAGCCCATACAGCGCCATCAGCCCACCGGTGACCAGAAACATCAGCCCCAGCGGTATCCGGATATCCAGTCCCATCGCGATCTCCTCCTGCGCAAACACGGTTACGCAAAAATCAAATTCAAAGCCACCGCCATAGCCAGCACCACAACCGCCAGCGTGACCGGCCGCTTCCACCAGGGCAGGTTATGCTCCTCCGGCTTCGGCGTCAGCGAATACACCAGCCCCACCAGCTCGCGCTCATCGCGCGGCTTGGTCAGCTTGCTCACCACCAGAGTCACGATCAGGCACACCAAAAACGCCCAGATCGCGGTCCAGAAGTTCTGCGCCATCTCGCTGGGATAACGATGCACCACGCCCAGCCAGCCACCCTTCACGCTCACGCCCTCGCCCACCGGCAAGGTCAGCCCGATGTGCCCCAGCCCCGCCAACACTCCCGCCAGCAATCCCGAAAAGGCCGCATGTCCCGTCGCGCGCTTCCAGAACATGCCCGCCAGAAATGTCGCAAACAGCGGCGCATTCACGAACGCGAAGACCATCTGCAGCGCATCCATGATGTTGTTGAAGTTCGTCACCGTGTATGCCGCGCCGATCGACAGCAATATCCCGCCCACGGTCGCCGCACGTCCCATCCATAGATAGTGCGCATCCGTCTCGTTCTTGCGGATGTATGACTGGTAGATGTCGTAGGTCCACACCGTATTGAACGCCGTCACGTTGCCCGCCATGCCGGACATGAAGCTCGCCAGCAGCGCCGTCAGTCCCAGCCCCAGAATGCCGGTCGGAAAATACCGCAGCAGCATATTCGGGATCGCAAGATCGTAGTTCAGCACCGGCTTCCCATCCTGGTCGACCACCGGCTTGCCCGTGATCGCATTCACCTTCACTGGGATCAGCCCGCGCCCCTCCGTACCAATCGCCTGCACGTCACCCTTGTTCTCCGTCGTCTGCGCAATAGCCGCGCTTGTGTTTGACTGTGGCGTCGCGCGCGACACCGTCGTCGATGCCCCACTCAGGTGGTCCTGCACCGTCGGCACACTGATCGCGATCAGTCCCGGCAGTATCACCAGAAACGGAAAAAACATCTTCGGGATCGCCGCAATCATAGGCACCTTGCGCGCGCTCTCTTCCGAATCCGCCGCCATCGCGCGCTGGATCACCAGAAAGTCCGTACACCAGTAGCCGAAGCTCAGCACAAATCCCAGCCCCATCACCAGCGAGAACCACTCCACTCCCAGCGGATTGGTGCTCGCGTGCTCCATCCCACGCCAGGAGTGTGTATACGTCGGCCCCAGCGCCGTCTTGATGCCGTTCCATCCGCCCACGTGCTTCAGCCCGATCCACACCAGCGGCAGAAAGCCCGCGACGATCAGAAAAAACTGCAGCACCTCGTTGTAGATCGCGCTGGTCAGCCCGCCGAGAAAGATGTACGCCAGCACGATGACCGCGCTGATGATGATCGAGATGTGAAAGATCCAGCTCAGCGGGATCCCCGCCGCCAGAAACAGCGAGTCGAGCATGTGCAAGTTCTGAATCAGCAGCGCCATCGCGTACATCGAGATGCCGCTCGAGAACACGGTCATGATCGCGAACAGGATCGCGTTCAGTCCGCGCGTCTTCTCATCGAAGCGCAGCCGCAGAAACTCCGGCACCGATCGCGCCTTCGATCCGTAATAAAACGGCATCATGAAGATGCCGACAAACACCATCGCGGGGATCGCGCCTATCCAGTAAAAGTGGCTGGTCGCGATGCCGTACTTCGCGCCCGAGGCCCCCATCCCAATCACTTCCTGCGCGCCCAGATTCGCGGAGATGAAGGCCAGCCCGCAGATCCACGCCGGAATCGATCGGCCGGCAAGAAAGAAATCGTTGCTGGTGCGCATGTAGCGCTTCAGGGCAAACCCGATGCCCAGCACGAAGACGAAGTAGACCAGCATGATCAGCCAGTCGATGAATGTCAGTTGCACACGCGGCCTGCCTGTCTAGGAAACCTCTGAACAGATCCTGCGGCATCTCGACCGCAGCCATCTCGCGCAAGCGCGACCCGCGAAGTGGAGAAATCTGCTTTCTCGCCGGCCACTGGAATGTGCCGGCGTAGCTGTTCAGAACGATCCTAGGAATTGATGTTTGGAAATCCTGCCATGTAAAGGCTTTCATTATACGCGGCAGTCCACCGGCCCGTTATCCGCTGCGCGACTCTTCCGCAGACCCTTCATCCGCCTCGCTGCGGGTCAGCCAATACACCAGGCCCGTCAGCAGCGCGGTCGCAATCACCACAGCGAACTGGTACCAGTAGAAGAAGGGAAAGCCCCACAGCGTCGGCGCCGATCGCGCATACATCCCGGGGTACACCAGCAGCACCAGCGGCGCCGCCAGCAACCAGTTCCAGTAGCGCCGTCGGCCCGCTCTCTTGTTCGTCTCCGGCCGCGGGCTTGTCTGCTGAACCATGCCGGCGATTATAGGCCAGCCGCCTCACCGCCTCTGCGGCTGCTCGCTCACCGCACGGGCGCCCCTGCCACGGGCAAGGCAGAAATTCCACACAAGATCGGTAGACATCCAGGCAAAACCGGGACTATAGTTCGGGCCATGTCGCGTTCGCATATCGGTCCCGCCAGTCACGTCTGCACGTTCTACGTGGACCGGCGTCTGCATACGCGCACGACTCAGGCGTAATCACATACTGATCGCCGAACGGCCCACGATCTACCATCGTGGGCCGTTTCGTTTTCTCGCTCAGCGATTCTCTACTGCTACTCAAGCGCGTAGGCATAGACCGCGCCGGCCGTCGTTCCCCGCGGTGGCACGATCACAAAGTAGCGCCCCAGCGATTTGTCCAGCAGCGCGTTCTTTCCTCCCGGACCCGACGGCACCTTGCCGACCAGCGTGTATTTGTCCTTGGCGCTCGGCTGGTACACATAGATCAGGCCGTCTCCGCCACACGGCGCATATACGCGCTTGGTTGCAGGATCGAACTCCAGGTCGTCCACACCTTTGCCGATCGGCATCGACGTAGTCTCTTTTCCTGTCGCGGTGTCGAAGACGGAGAAATTGCCGCTGCGCGATGCCACAAACAGCCGGTGCCCCGCTTCATCAAGCGCCATGGCCACATTCCGCTTGCCCAGCGTCACCGGCCAGCTCGCGGTCAGCGAACGCTCTTTGCGATTCAGCTTGTCTACCTGGTTCTTCGCGGGGTTGTTTACGTACATTGTCTCTGTAGACTTCTCGAGTGCCATGGCTTCCAGCGTGTCGCCGTCGATCTTGATATCGGCGACTTTCACGTCGTGCGTAGTGTCGACCACACTCAGCATTGAGAAAGTCTCATGCGCGTCGCCGCCACCATTGTCGATATAGAGAAAATGGGTTGCCGCGTCGTAGCCGATGGAATCCGCATCCGGCTTCAGCGGAATCGTCTTCAGCAGAGCGTATGTGGTGCCGTCATATACCTTCAACGCGCCGGTACCACCGTCCGTAACGTAGATCCGATTCCGGTCCTCACGCACAAAGATCGCGTGCGGAATCTCGATTCCCTCGATCGATCGCAGATATTTGCCGCTCTTCAGATCGAAGATCAGCACCTGATGCGCGCTCTCTGCGGCAACAAAGAGCCGGCCGCCCTTTTGATCGATGCCAAGGTGATCGAATTTCCCTTGTACGGAGGACGGCATCACCAGTTTGGCGAGGGGTCGAAGGGCTGCGGGTGACTGAGCACGCGCCATTGGGAAGTTCAGTGCGATAAGACAGCTCGATGCGAGTAGCAGACAATTGCGCGGCATGCTTCCGGCTCCTGGTTGTCGATTTCGATTGTTTCGTTTCGACAATCATGAGCATAGCGGCCGGTCATTAACCTCACCTTAAGCAGCGATAGCCTGCCAACCACAAGCAGGGGCACACTCTCACTTAGGCTGCCACTTTTCCTTGGACAGAAACCTCCTTGTAACAACGCCGTCGTCACCGTAATCGCCGGCAAGCCGATCATCGTCGACAAAATCCGCAGCTCCGCATGTACGAATGGCCCCACCGTGCACCGCCGCACCTCCTTCCTTGAATCGCCACCATGGAGGATGCACCCGGGTGTACCCGTCAAAAGAAGAGCCACCAACTTCTCGTAATTTCCTTTGCGCAAACCTTTGCGCACGTGCATAATCCCTCCATACCTGACCCCTCTCGGAGGGGAAGCCATGCCGACCGCCGCGCATCTGGAAGTCCTCACCCCCGGCCTCACACCCGTCCGAGCGCCTGGCGCTGGCAGCCGCCTCGTCTCCCTCGATGTCATGCGCG
>JAUTWX010000323.1 GCA_030838385.1 Acidobacteriaceae bacterium | reverse complement strand
CGTTGGCAACGAAGCCGAAGACCTCCACTTCTACGGCGGCGACTACGGCATCGTCACCATCAAGCCATCGCCCGGCTGGCAGTTCACGCTGCTCGATGCCCCCGTTGCAGGGCCGCGCAAAGCCGCCAGCAGCGAGCACGAGGCCGGACTCACGCTCGACCACGATACCTTCGCAATGTGCCCAAGGCGATCGACATCGATCCCAACTACTACGAAGAGCTGTGGGTCAAGAACACGCGTTTTGAAAACATCAGCGGCCCCGCCATCACCATCAGCAACGAAAACAATCCCCGCACCGAGATCAATTTAGAAAACATAGCCTGCCATCACGTGCCACTCTTCGCCCTGCTGCGTGGCAGCGGGCAGAAGACCGCCGGTCCCGCAGAAGATTATGTCGTCAAGAGTTACTCCCACGGTCTCACCATCCCCGCGCCTGGAATCGGCGGCGAGATTCGCACCGCCTTCGAGGCGCATCCTGTCCGTGCCCTCCCGCTCGACAGCAACAACATCATCCGAGACCTTCCGCCGTTCGCTACCTGGGTCAATCTCTGCTCGCTCGGCATAAAAGGTGACGGTGTCAGTGACGATACTGCCGCCATCCAGAAAGCCATCGACGAGCATCGCGTCCTCTACATTCCCGAAGGCCGCTACATCGTCAGCAACACCCTGCACCTGAAGCCGGACACCGTCCTCATCGGGCTGCATCCCAGCATGACGCAGCTCGATATCCTCGACGGCACCGCAGCTTTCCAGGGCCCCGGCGCGCCTGTCCCGCTGATCGAGACGCCCAAGGGCGGCCACAACATCGTCACCGGCATCGGCCTCTACACCAATGGCATCAACGACCGCGCTGTCGGCGCGCTCTGGCAGTCCGGCGCCGACTCGCTCATGGACGATGTGCGCTTCCTCGGCGGTCACGGCACCAACGCCGCAGATGGCACGCGCATCGATCCCTACAACAACACCCACACCGCCGATCCCGACATCCACCGCCGTTGGGACGCGCAATACCCCAGCCTGTGGGTCACCAACGGCGGTGGTGGCACCTTCGCCGATATCTGGACGCCCAGCACCTTCGCCCAGGCCGGCCTCTATGTCTCCAACACCACCACGCCCGGCCGCGTCTACGAGCTCTCCAGCGAGCACCACGTCCGCACCGAAGTCAAACTCGATCGCGTCGAGAACTGGGAGATCATCGCGCTGCAAACCGAAGAGGAGCGCGGCGAAGGCGGCTTTGCGCTGCCGCTCGAAATCTCCCGCTCGCGCAACATCACCGTCGCCAACTATCACGGCTATCGCGTCATCAGCAGCCATCAGCCCTTCTGCTGCGCGATCAAAATCTCCGAGTCCTCGAACATCCGCATCCGCAACATGCATACGGACAGCAACAGCAAGGTCGCCTTCGACAACTCGCTGGTCGATACCACGACTTATGCCGAAGTGCGCCCGCGTGAATTCGCCACGCTAGACATTCCCGGCGGCACTGCCGCGCAACCACAGAACGCCGCATCCGCCGTTCTCGCACCAGGCGCGCACGTCGAACGCCTCGCCACCGGCTTCTTCAACATCTCCGGCGCGGCGACCGACGCTGACGGACGCCTCTACTTCGTCGACGCGCACTGGCAACGCATCTATCGCTGGTCGCCTGAAACACGTGAAGCCGTTATCGTTCGCGACACTCCGCTCGAGCCGGTCAACCTCGCATTCGACAAAGCCGGCGACCTCCTCGTCGTCTCCTACGCCGGCAAAGGAACCGTCTACAGCTTCCGACCCGATGCACCACCCGATTCGTCCGACGCCCAACTCACCATGCTCTCGTCCCAGCCATCCGCGCCGCGTCCCGGCATGGCCCCGGTCCGCGCCGTCGATGCCTGGGAAAGCAACGACATCGCCACCCCGCGCCCGTATCAATTCATCTCGCCCGACCGCAGCATCTTCATCCCAGCCGCAGAGGACTTCATCCAGGGCACGCTGTCCTGGGGCACAAAGATGGCCGACATCCTGCACGCCTTCGGCATCGCCAAAGCCATTCCCGGCCAGCCCTTCTATGTCAGCGATGAAGCGCAGGAGAAGACCTGGAAGGAAAACGTAACCGATTCAGGCACCATTACCGACATGCAGCTCTTCGCCGATGCCGGCGGTGAAAGCGTCATCCAGGACCAGGCCGGGAACGTCTATCTCGCCGCTGGCCAGGTGCAGGTCTACAGCCCGGACGAAAAAACAATTGGCCGCATCGACGTGCCCGAGCGCCCCATCGACCTCGTCTTCGGTGGCCCAGACCACCGCACGCTCTTCATCCTCACCCACGCCTCGCTCTATGCGGTAAGGACGAAAGCCCCGGGCCGGTGAGCCATCGTCATGCCCGCCACAACCGCTTCGCCTCCTCTGCGATCAGCTCTGGCATCTCCTCCGGGAAAAACAGCTTTGCGCCCTCCACCGGCCGTACCCCGCGCGAGCCTGCCAGATGTTTGTCCAGCCACTCGGCCCACTGCGCTGGAAAGAACGGATCCGCAGTAGCCCACACCATCCGCGCCGGTCCCTTCCACTGCTGCAGCCTCTCGCGAACCGGCACCAGCACGTTCGTCCTCAGCGCAGCCGCATACGCATCGGCCTGCTGCTTCTTTGCAGGCGAAGCAACCAGCGGCCCCAGGTAGGCCGCGATCGTCTCCTCGGTAAGTTGCTCCGGATGCGTGTACACCGATCCCAGTCCCTTCTCCGAGCGCGCAAGCTGCAGGTCCTTCAACTCCGGCGCCAGCACGCGATCGACAAACAACCCCTTCTGCGCCAGCCTCGCCACCGGCATGAAAAGCTGTGGTGGATTGTTCTCATCCACATCGCAGTTGGTCAGCAGCAGCGTGCGCACGCGCTCCGGATACCGCGCCACGAACAGCTGCGCCACCAGTCCGCCGCTGTCATTGGCGACCACGTCCACGCTTTTCACATCCAGCGAATCCAGGAGCGCCGCCAGCATCACCACCTGCGCCTCCGGCGTGATCGCCTGTCCCTCAGCCGCTTCCGTATGCCCCAGCCCCATCACATCCGGCGCAATGCATTGCCGATACGAGTGCAGCCGCTCCAGCGCGCCGCGCCACTGGTAGCCATTCAGCGGATAGCCATGTAAGAACAGCGCCGCCGGCCCGCGTCCATACTCCAAGTACGCGACCCGTCCCATGGGCAGGGAAGCGAAGCGACGCTCCCGCACATACCACGCGGCATCGATGGGTCCTGTTTCGTGTTGTTTTGCAAGGCCGCTGTGCTGCAACCCGAGCGTAGCCGCGCCCGCCGAAGAAAGTGCCAGGAAATCTCTGCGTGTCATGCCCGCAGTATTCCGCTTCGCACCATCGCGTTGCGCGCACATTCCGACGCGCCTGAGCACAATCGGCGAGCAAAATCTTCCCGAGGCAATTGCTCAAAAGCGAAGGGGCAAGCTCCCTTGCGAGAACTCGCCCCCTCTTCCGATCTTTCGAAGATCTGGCTCGGCTTCCAGATCACAACGCATTGCCACTTCAGTATGGTAAGGAATTGCCAGCTTTCGCTTGCGTCTCCTATACCCTCCGTTATCGCATCCGTTGCACAAGCTTTCTCGGTTTCCATCCGCATGCATCCAGTTTCCTGAATGCTAGCGAGATACCGTTGCCGGTTCTCAGGATGGGCTCCTCGTCCACTCTCCTCTTGGAAGATCTCTCTTCCGTTGTTTTGAATGTAATCCCAATCAACCCAAAAGCTACTTGCTCTCGCACATTTTTTCGGTGGAAATGGCGGCATCGATTGTGGGAAACGGTAGTTATGCTCCATCTCTCGTGCAAGTCTGTCTCGTGCAAAGCTACGTCGCACATCTCCCAATCGGTACTTGGTTCGAAAGAGATATCGGCACATAGAACTCTGTAGAACGATTGGTTGTTTTTGGGTGTCATCCTGAGCGAAGCGAAGGACCTGCAGTTTGCTCGACGTGCCGCAATTGCTTTAATTCGCCGTCGACTCCGCCAACAGCCGCTTCATCGCCAGCGGCGGCATCCCCAACACGCGCCGCATATGCCGCGCCATGTGGCTCTGGTGCGCAAATCCCGTCGCCGCCGCAATCTCCGCCATCGACAACGAACCCTTCGTCAGCAGCGCCTTCGCGCGCTCCACTCTGCGCTGAATCACATACTGATGCACTGGTATCCCCATCGACTTGCGAAACAGCGTCTTCACATGCGACGCGCTCACGCCGGCCACCGCGGCAATCTGCTCCAGAGACAAATCCTCCGCCAGTTGCTCCTCGATGAACGCCAGTACCTGCTTCAGCCGTAGCCCGCTCAACCTCTCGCTGAATTGCTTCGCAGCTTTCGCCGCGGAGCTATGCCATGCCACCAGCCGCGATGCCATCGCCAGCGTCAGCCCGTTCATATAAATCCGGCCAGACGGACACCCCGTCTCCATCTCGCGCTTCATTGCCCAGCTCAGCATCTCCAACTCGGCATCGCGGATCTGGAAGCGGTTGCGGATCTCCAGCCGCGCCGCGTCCATGCCGGACTCCTCCGCCACGGCATCAAGCAGCGCCTGCGGCAGACTCAGCAGCAGCGCCGTGTCGTTGTCGTCAAGCATCTCCCATCGCGCCGCCGTGCGCGCCGGAATCACATCGATATCTCCGTGCACGGACGTTCCCGTAAACCGCTGTCCGCCGCGCCGGCAGCTCAGCCGTGCCGGTATGCCCACGTGCACGCTGACCAGCACGTTCTCCAGCTCCGGCACCTCCAGCACGCCCAGAAAGTCCCGCCGCAGTTGGAAGGCAACCCCATCGGCCGTCTGCACCTGCGCCAGAATCTCCGGCTGTCGCTCCTCTGGCATCAT
>JAUTWX010000314.1 GCA_030838385.1 Acidobacteriaceae bacterium | reverse complement strand
ATGATGCCCGAGCGCTCAAGCTGGCGCAGTTGCTCGGTCATCACCTTCTGCGATGCACCCGGCACTTTGTGGCGCAGCTCGCTGAAGCGATGCGGCCCTGCTTGAACATGCACAGGATCAGCGGCTTCCATTTGCCGCCGATGACCGCCAGCGCGGCGTTCACATTGCATTCTTCAATGCGCACGTTTTCCGCTCCCTTTCCTTGAAAATTCTCGCCGGCACCGGTCACTTTTTGTGCCCTGATTGCGCGCTGCCGCACTGAGGAATATACCGGGAGCATGACACGCATCGCGATCGTTGGACCAGGCCATATGGGGAGCGCGCTGGCGCGCCTCTGGAGCGAGGCTGGACACGAGGTAAGCGTCGCAGTGCGCGAGGGTTCCGCGCCCAAATCGATTCCCGGCGTGACCACCGGGCCTGCGAAAGAGATCGCAGGCAAGGCGGAGATCGTGGTGCTTGCCGTACCATGGCCGGCGGTCAAGGACGCCCTGGCGTCTTGTGGCGATCTCGACGGAAAAATACTTGTCGACTGCACGAATCCCGTTCTGCCCACGCTGGAGGGGCTGGAGTTTGGCGGGGCCGACCTTCGGCTTCCGGACGCTGGACCGCGCGACGACATAGCCGCAAATGCGCCTCGGCTCGTGGCAATCATGCCTTTTTGCGATACTGGAAGACGCCTATGGAAATACACCGGCGTCTCTGCTCGCTTGCGCTCGCTTCCCTGCTCATTGCCCTTCCTGCCATTCCCGCCAGCGCGTCGGCCTACGACGGCAAGCCGAAGCTGGTAGTGCTGGTGGTGATCGATCAGTTCCGCGAAGATTATCTGGAACGATATCGGGCGGACTTGAAAGCGCAGCACGGCTTCCGGCTCTTTTTGGATCACGGCGCGTACTTTCCCGACTGTTACTACGACTACGCAAACACCAAGACCGCCCCGGGACACGCGACGCTCGGCACCGGTGCTTACACCGACGGGCACGGCATCAACTCGAACGAGTGGTGGGATTTGAGCCGCAGCACCAAACGCCCCGTCACGTCGGTGGAGGACGACCGCTACAAGCTGGTTGGGCTGCTCACCGCGGGAAGTGAAGCAGGTGACTCGCCGCGGAACGAGCACGCCTCGACGCTGGGCGATGAGCTCCGTCTGGCGACGGTGGGCCAGTCGAAGGTCTTCGGCATCTCGCTGAAGGACCGAGCGGCGATTCTGCCCGTAGGACACTCCGCCAACGCGGCCTACTGGGTCGATGCGAAGAGCGGCACCTTCGTGACCTCCACCTACTACCAGAACGCGCTGCCGGACTGGGCCACCACGTTCAACGCCAGCCCGCGCGCGCAGCAGGCACTGGACGAGGCGCACGGCGACTCACAGAAGAATTTCTTCGAGCAGGTGGATGTCTCGCCTTCCGGAAACGATTACGAACTCGACTTTGCCCGCGCGCTGATCACGGGCGAGCAGCTCGGGCATCACCCAACCACGGACATGCTGACCATCTCGCTCTCCGCGAATGATGGCCTGGGGCATCGCGTGGGACCCGATGCTCCGGAGATGCACAACATGTTGGAGCAGCTCGATCAACAGCTCGATGGCTTCTTCAGCTGGCTCGACCAGAACGTCGATGGTGGGCTGGCCAACGGATGGATCGCGCTCTCTGCCGATCACGGCGTTGCATCCACGCCGGAGCAGGCTGCGTCGCTCGGCATGGACGCGGCTACCTGGGATATTCCCAAACTCATCGCAGGTCTCAACGACGCGATGAACGGCAAGTTCTCACCGGGCGAAAAGATCGACTACCTGCTTACGCATCAGGAGTTGCCGTATATCCAGCTCAACCAGCCGGCCTTTGAGCGCGCCGGCATCAACGAACAGGAAGCGGAAGACGCGATCGTTGTGGCGCTGCCTGCGGCAATACAAAGCCTGCCGGCACAGCCTTCGGTGCATACGCCGATAGGTACCCCACCGCCTATCGTGCTGGCAACGCCACCCAAGCCCGAGCCGCATACACGTCGCTCGCGCGCCGTTGCCGAGCAGCAGGCGAAGCAGGAGGCTGAGCAGCCTCCGCCAGCACCCGCCACGCCGCAGCCACTGCAGCCCCCGGCGAGCAAGCTAGCGCCGCATCCCTCGGTGGTAGACGTCTACACGCGCACGCAGCTCGCTTCCGGGGCATTGCCGCCGGATGAGTTTGGCATGCGCATCGCGCATAGCTACAGCCCCAACGGCGGCTGGTACGTGATGCTGATTCCTCCGGCATACCAGATGAACGGCAACGCGGCCGGCACCGGCACCACCCACTTCAGCGCCTGGTCCTATGACCGGCATGTGCCCCTGGGCTTCTATGGCGCGCCGTTCCAGCCGGGCATCTACTACGGGCGGGCGGAGCCGGTTGATTTCGCGGCAACCTTCGCTGCATTGCTGGGCGTGAATCAGCCCTCAGCTTCGATCGGGCATATCCTTACCCAGGCTCTCAAGCCGGTCGCCGCCACGCCGGAGGCTCCGCTGACGCCGAAGACCACGCATCGCACGCGCCGCAGCGCCCCGAGCGAAAAGAGCGTCGCGCCCGACGCACCCGGGACCGACGCTCCGGGAAGCATCACTCCACCATGAAGCCCGACATGCGCGTACGGCTCTGCGGCCTGGAGCTGCGTAATCCGGTCATTGCCGCCTCCGGCACCTTCGGGTACGGCATCGAGTTTGAGGAAATCCTGTCGCTGGATAAGATCGGCGGCTTCGTCACCAAAGGACTCTCGCGCGAGCCGATGCCGGGCAATGAAGCGCCGCGAATCATCGAAACTGCATCCGGCATGATCAACGCTATTGGGCTGCAGAACATGGGCGTGGCGGCTTTCCTTGCGGAGAAGCTGCCTGCCCTGCGCCGATACAGCGGGACGGCATGCATCGCGAATGTCTTCGGCTACACGGTGGACGACTACCTCGCAGTGATCGAGCAACTCAACACCGCCGACGGTATCGCCGCCTATGAGCTGAATGCCTCCTGCCCCAACACGCGCCATGGCGGCCTGATCTTTGGCGCAGACCCCACGCAACTGGCCGAATTGGTGGTGCGCGCGAAGCGCCTGGCTACGCGCCCGCTGATCGTGAAGCTCTCGCCCAACGTCACCTCCATCGCGCAGATGGCGCGGGTCGCCGAGGCCGCCGGCGCCGATGCCCTCTCACTGGTAAACACCTTCGTCTCACTCGCCATCGACGTGAAGAGCCGCCGGCCGCGCATCGCGAATATCACCGGCGGACTCTCCGGACCGGCGATCAAGCCCATTGCTGTGCGCATGGTGTGGGAGGCCGCGAAGGCGGTAAAGATTCCCGTCATCGGTATGGGCGGCATCACCACGCCAGAAGACGCGGTGGAGTTCCTGCTGGCTGGAGCGACAGCAGTGGAGATCGGCACCGCCTCCTATGCCGACCCGCGCGCCGTCGAGCGGCTGGCCAAAGGACTGGAGACCTGGTGCAGCGGGAACCACGTGGAGCGGGTGAGCGAGCTGACGGGCGGGCTGAGGATGGAATAGGAAGGTATAGGGATCGGCAAAAGGGAGAGGCCAATGGCCTCTCCCTTTTTGATTCAGTGCATCCCGGCTTCAGGCAACGCGTGAGTCGCGATCGACCAGCGAGCGGGCGTGCAGAGAGCGCGCCTGGTTCAATGCCACGCCAGTGAGGAAGACCGGGGCAGGAGTTGCAATAGCCACCAGAACCCAGCACAGGAACGAAAGCAGGAGGCCGCCGATAGCAGCCGCCTGCAAGCTGAGCACGATGGGAATCTCCCACAGGTGAAGGCTCACTAGGGCCCAGTGCTGCAATGGCTGGATGTGATGAATAATGGCAAGCGCGAGGACGAAAGCAGCGGTCGAAATCGTGGTCATGCCGATCAGCACCACGTCGATGGTGCGATGCAGGTGCTGACGACTGCGACAGTAAGCGCACTCCGCAAAATGCTCTTCGTAGTCGCCACGCATCGCCGGCGTGATGCCGGAGATGTCGTAGCGCCAACTGGAGAGAATGTCGCCCACCACCGGATCGACGCAGCCGTCATGGCTGGTATAGCGAGGCGTCGCCAAGGCGTCGCCGTCAACTTCTTTCGCGTATCCTTGATTCCCCGAAGTCATCGTCGTTAACCCTATGATAATGGTAACCCTATGTTAATGGTTAGATGCACCCTAAGACCAGCGGATTCGAATATGGTAACCCGGGAAGTACTCAATGCCCCGATGACACCCTAAATCCTGCAACAGGAAGGAGATAACCCGTTAAAGCGCGATCGCCGGCAGCACCTGATTCTGTTCAGCCAGCAGTAGCTTGTTCGTCAACAGACTCATCCGTTCGCAAAGGGCCCGTTCCGCGCTCACACGCGCCAGCGCTGGAAGGTTGTTGCTCTCCGACAGGTGCGCCAGGATTACGTACGCAGCCTGCCCATCGTAGTTCCGCTCCAGAAATTCCGCGGCCGCTTCGTTGGAGAGATGGCCGACGCGGGACATCACCCGCTGCTTGACGCTCCAAGGATACGGCCCATCGCGCAGCATCTCGGTGTCGTGGTTCGATTCCAGCATCAGGACATCGCAGCGGCGCAGCGCCTGCCGGGCATTGGCCGGCACATATCCCAGGTCGGTGGCAAAGCCGATACGGACGCCCTCACCCTCAAAGACGAAGCCCACCGGGTCCGCAGCATCGTGCGGAATGGTGAACGGCTCGACGTCGATGTCGCCGACAGCAAAGCGCTTCCCTGCTTCGAAGTACGACACAGAATGCAATGCCGCCGGGTCACGCTCCGCGGACGCGGTGTCTTCGCAAAGCTCGCTCTCTCCTTCGTCCGCAACGGCGGCCAGAGCAATGCCCGTGGTGATGGCCGCATCGTCGGCGACAGCCGTCACACCCTGCTCGCGCTGCCGCAGCCAATCTGCATAGGTCATGCGCTTGCGCGGACGCATCCAGCGCATCCATGCGCGGTGGGTCATCTCTGTGAAATAGACCGGGATGCCCAGCTTGCGCGCCAGAACAGCGACTCCCTGCACATGGTCCTGGTGCTCATGCGTGATGAGAATGGCGTCGAGAGTGCGAGGATCCTCGCCTGCCGTTTGCATGCGCTTCAGAATCTCACGGCAGGAGAGTCCTGCATCGACCAGGATGCGGGTGCGCCCGGTGGCGATGACTGTGCTGTTGCCCTTCGAACCGCTCGCCAGCACTGTCATGCGCATCATGGAAAAAGCATACGCCAAAGGTGAGACAAAACCAGAGGAAAACAGGCAAAACCTGACAACACCGGAATGCAAAGGCCGACTGCTTTTGTCCGTTGTTATCTGCTTTTCTCTGCCGAGGTCTCTCAGCCGCTACTGGCCAAATGCTCCCGAATGCGGCTGCCGTCGCTGCCACTCGCGCAGCTTGGCATGGGCTTCCGGGCGCTGTTCGGGGAAGCGCTCAGCCTGGAGCTGCCAATACACCACCGCTTCCAGCTCCCGCGCACGCAGGTAGGGCAGGAGCTCATCCCAGGTTGGCGCACCGGGATAGGAGGTCAACGCGGTCTCGATGCCCTCGGGCGCGGTGCGGACTAGGCAGGCGACGTCCCATGCCGTCGGGCCGCCACACGCATCCTCAAAGTCGGTCCAAAGCCAGCCCTTCTCCGTCTTAAGCAGGTTTTTGCGGTGCGCATCGCCGTGGATTGGCTGGATCGCGCGTCCGCCGTAGCGGAGCGTCTCGGCCAGGCGCCAGTGGGTCTCGCGCAACTGGATCAGCTCCCCGCCGGAGAGCGCACGGCGTCCCTCGAGAAACTTCAGCCAGCGCGTGATCTCGTTGAAGATCTCGAGCAGTGGCAGCTCGCTGCCCGACTCCGCAGGCTGATAGCCACGCAGTGTCTCATGCAGATCGCGCAGCATGGGCCCGGCCTCTGCGGTAGCAATCATGGCCTCGCGGTCGTGCTCCACCCACTGCCAGAAGCTCATGGTGTAGCCGTCGTACTGGTGCGGGCCCGGCGCCAGCAGGTCGCTGGGCGGCACCACCGGAGCGCCCTGTGCATGCAGATAGGCGGCTACGGATACATCCCGCCCCAGCCATGCGCTGACCGGCCGGCGCAGCAGTGCTGAAGTGGTTGCAACCCGCGCCAGCAGCGGCGCCGGCTTGAGATGCACCAGCAGGTTCGAGCCGTCGGCAACCACCTCCGCGTTGCTGACCGTGATGCCATGCGCCTGCGCCACCTGCTCGGCGGCGCGCACCGCGCCTATGCTGAGTGCATCCATGCAATTCCTCTCCTCAAAGCAAGTCAGCAAGCCGGCGAGTTAGCCGGTAAGGTTTACCAAAATCGTCCCGGTAGACAAGAGACTAGCTGAAACCTGGTCAGCGGACGAAGGCTTCGTTTTTCGTGCCATCCACCGCTATGCAGCCGACCTTCTCCTGCCTGACTTACTGACTTGTTACTTCTGCGGATATTCAAAAAATCCCTTGCCTGACTTCCGTCCGCGCCAGCCCGCGTCCACCATGCGGATCAGCAGTGGACACGGGCGATATTTCGGATCGCCCAGCCCCTCTTCGAGCACGCGCATGATGTCCAGACAGACGTCCAGTCCGATGAAGTCCGCCAGGGTCAATGGACCCATTGGATGCGCCATTCCGAGCTGGAAGACCTGGTCGATCGCCATCGGTGTAGCCACACCCTCCATGACGGCGAACATCGCCTCATTCAAAAGCGGCATCAGCACGCGGTTGGAGACGAAGCCGGCAGCATCGTTGACCTCGACCGGCGTCTTGCCCAGGTGCTGGGAGAGGGCCTTCACAGTGTCGAAGGTCACCTGCGATGTCTGCAGCCCGCGGATCACCTCCACCAGTTGCATGACCGGCACCGGATTGAAGAAGTGCATGCCGATGACGCGGTCTGGACGCCGGGTGGTCGCGGCGAGCTTGGTAATGGAGATTGACGAAGTGTTCGAGGCGAGGATCGCGTCCGTGCCCAGCAAAGCATCGAGCTCTTGAAAGAGCGCCTGTTTGATGGCAAAGCGCTCCGTCGCCGCCTCCACTACCAAGTCGCATCCGGCGAGCGCCTCGCGGTCGAGCGTGCCTGCTATGCGCGCCCGCGCAGCATCGGCATCCGGCTGCGTCAGCTTGCCTTTCGCGACTTCGCGCGCCAGATTTTTCTCAACCGTGCTCAAACCGCGGTCGAGCGCCGTCTGCTCCACCTCTGCCAGCACCACCGGGAAGCCGCCGCGGGCAAAGACATGGGCGATGCCATTGCCCATGGTCCCCGCACCGATCACCCCCACGCGTGTGATTCCAGCCATCCGCCGCACTCCCACAAATCAGCTTTCAGAAAACTTATGAGTGTAACAGGAGCACGCGGGTCAGCCAGTCTCAGTGCCCCGCATCGACAGCCGGCTTCAACATCTTGGGAGGACGCCGCATGATGAACGGCAGAGGCGAGAGGCAGAGGATGGTGACGCTGAGAATGAAGAACGCATTCTTATAGCTGAGCATCGATGCCTGGCGCAGCATCTGCTGGTAGGCGCGGGCGTAGGCCATCTGCGCTGCGCTAGTGGAGCCCTGGCCGAGGCGCATGAGACCGGCCTGGGTCTGAGCAATATAGTCGCGGTAGACCCGGCCATCCGGACGGACGTGACTGGCCAGGTCCTGCTGATACACCTGGCTGCTGCGCGCCAGGAAGGTTGTGAGCAGCGCGGTGCCGAGGCTGCCGCCCAGGTTGCGTGCAAAGTTGGAGAACGACGAGATGTGATTGTTCTTCTCCCGCGGCACCCCTACGTAGTTCAGCGTGCTGATGGGAATAAAGATGAACGCGAGACCCAGCACCTGGTACACGCGCCATAGCGTGACCTGTGCAAAGCTGACATCGAGGTCGAGGCGCGTGAGATTGAAAAGGCCGAAAGCGGTGACGATGTAGCCCATCGTCACCAGCAGACGAGGGTCCATCCTGCCTACGACTCGGCCGGCAATGAACATCGTCGCCATCATGCAGAAGCCCGCAGGAGAGAGCACCATACCCGAGCGCTCGGCTGTGTAACCCAGCAGAGTCTGCAGAAACTGCGGGATCAACACAGTAGAGCCAAAGAGCACCATGCCGAGTACGAACTGCAGGAATATCGCGGTGCCGAAGTTGCGGTTACGCAGCAGCTTCAGATCGACCACCGGGTCTTCATGGTTCCACTCCCAGAAGACGAAGATGATGAGCAGGACCGCAGCGATGATGGCGAACGCGGTGATGGATGGGTCGCCGAACCAGTCTTTTTCCTGCCCGCGATCGAAGACATACTCCAGGCAGCCCACACCCACCGCGACAAGACCCAGTCCCATGGCATCGATGGGACCGGACTTGAGACTGCGCGCCTTGAGATATGGCGGATCTTCCACCATGCGGTTCGACAGAAACAACGAGATGATGCCGACCGGGATATTGATAAAGAAGATCCAGTGCCAGTCGAGATTGTCGGTGATGTAGCCGCCAAGCGTGGGGCCGATGGCGGGAGCGACGACCACCGCCATGCCGTAAATCGCGAAGGCCTGACCGCGCTTCTCGACCGGAAATGTATCGGCCAGGATGGCCTGCTCGCTGGTTGCCAGGCCACCCCCGCCCAGACCCTGCAGAACACGCGCGAAGATGAGCAGTGGCAGCGTGTGCGCCAGTCCGCACAAGAACGAGCAGATGGTGAACATGGCCACGCAGGTCATGTAAAAGCGCTTGCGGCCGAAACGGTTTGCCAGCCAGCCGGAGATTGGGAGCACAATGGCGCTCGAGACCAGATAACTGGTCAGGACCCAGGTGGCCTCTTCCTGACTGCCACCGAGCGAGCCGGCGATATGGGGCAGCGCGACATTGGCGATCGAGGTATCGAGCACCTCCATGAAGGTGGCCAGCGTGACCGTGAGCGCAATGGCCCACGGGTTATGGCTCGGCTTCCACTCTTCGGTCATGGGGCCCCAGACAGTATCAGGATGCTGATAGACTATCAGGAGGCTGATATGGTGCTAATTGCCCAAAAGGGGAGCCGACCCGACAAGGCCCCGCCGGAAGTGCTGAAGCTGACGCGCCGGATGACCGTGCTCTTTCGCGATCGTCTGGAGGAACGGCTGCGGCCGCTCTCCATCACCTCCGCGCAATTGCAGTTGCTGGCCGCCCTCACCAAGGAGCCCGGCACCAGCGGAGCGCACATCTCCCGCTTCTGCCAGGTGACGCCGCAAACCACGCACGCTCTGCTGGCGACAGCAGAACAACGCGGCTGGGTGCAACGCTCACCCCATCCGGAGAACGCGCACACGCTGCTGGCCACCCTGACACCGCAGGGACGGCGCATCTTCTCTCGCGGAAAAGCGATCGCCCTCAAGCTGCAGAGCCAGATGCTCAGCAGCCTGACCGGCGCCGAGGTGCGACGGCTCGAAGCGACCCTCGTGCGGTTGATCGAGAACCTCGAGTAGCAATCAGAAACCGAAGCGGTAGCCCACCCGCACAAACTGGGAATCGATGCCCGGGTTGTTGTAGCCAATATCTTTGTTTGACGTGTGCTGCACCCGATACTCCACCGTCCACGAGCGCCGATGATCGCGGAACCACTCCACTCCGCCGCCGAAGCTGAAGGTGAAGTTGAAGGCGGAGGTTTTGAACTCGGGAATGTCGCGAGGGCTGACGATGAAGCCGGCACTGCTGGCGAGAAAGCTCTGCAGGCGATGCTCGGGCAGCAGGTGCACGGAGAAGCACACCGGAGTCACTCCGGGCGCATAGGTCCAGCGGCGACCGAGGTCGCTATGGAGTTGCTCGGTGAAGGCATCGCCTTCCAGTGTGGTGCCAGAGAAGCTTTGATCGCCGTACAGTTTCACATTTTCGATGGGAGCCGGGTCAGAAAAGCGATCGTCGTACACCGAAGTCTTTCCGTTCACTGTCACCGTAAGCCGGCGCCCCGCCAACACCGGATCGCTCTCCAGCAATAGCGGTCGAATCTCTGCACTGTAGTCCCATGCCATCCAGTGCGTCGCGGAGATGCCACGCTGGTACGCAAGCGCCACGCCTAGGAACTTCCGTTGACGATCGTCGCCAAGAATGATGTGGCTCGACGAGTTCGAGTACTCCACGAAGGCGGCTACGCTGTTGAGCGGTGCGTAGTAGCGCGGCTCACCAATTCGCTGCTCTATGCCATGCCGCGTCTGCCCGCGCGCCGCGCCGACCCACAGCAGCAGCACGCAGAGCAATTGCCACCGGATGCGCGCGAGTGCCGGCACCGCTAATGCGCCCGGTGACGTCTGCGGGTGGCGAGCGAAGGCGGCGCGCTCGTGATGCCAATCGAACGGCAGATCGCGGTGTCCTGACCATCGGCCAGACCGAAGAGGACGCCCTGTCCGCCGCAAAGCCGCTGCTCGAATGCGCGCGCCTGCACGCCGACCATCGGCTCCGTTGCTTCATGTGAGCCGTAGTATTCGACCCGATAGGCATAGACGATGTCGGTATCCGGCCGGCCATGCGTGGTGAAGTGCGCCCAGGTACCCAGCACCACGCGGCCCGCCTCGTCATCCAGCAGCGCGTAGACCTGCTCGCCGCCGTTGGCCTCCTGCCCTTCAGAGAAGATCGGCGCTCCGGCCGTGGAGCGCGGCCAGCGCACCTGCCATTGGTGCGTCTTCAGATCGACGTGGAAGGTGGTGAAGAATGTAGTGCGCTGGCAGTCGACGCAGTCGTTGTAGGTCGCCACCAACTCCGGGCTGCTCTCGCGCCACATGCGCAGCCATCCCAACAGGCGCAGCCCCGGCCCGCGAAGCAGCAGGGTTGCGGTGATCTGCCGCTGGTTCACGTCATAGACGCTCAGAACGTCGTCGTCGGGAAGCGCGGAAGGATTCGTGCGCTCGGCGGTGATGACCAGCAGGTGAGCATCGCGCGGCACCTGCAGCTTGACGGCGTAGGACACGACATTACTCGCGGCTGACGCTGCTGTCGTCTCTCTGGGCGGCAGGCCGATGTAGCCGATCTCGCGCAGTGCAGTATAGGGCTCGTTCATCAACGCGCGCGAGACGATGGTCTGCACATCGCTCGGCTGGTGCAGATCGAGCCAGCGAAAGTTTTCAATCGACTGCGCGCGCAAACCGCGCGACGCGAGGAAGGCTGACAGAAACCCAATCCAGACAGCAAAGCGAAGCCATCTCCTCATGCGTCGAGCCCCAGCTTTTTCCAGATCGTATCGACACGCGCCTTCGTAGCCGCGTCCATCTCGATCATCGGAGGCCAGGGCCGGTGGAAGCCTTCCGCTGCCCACTTGCGCGTGGCATCGATGCCCATCTTGCTGCCATAGTTCGGCAGACGTGAGGAGTGGTCGAGTGAATCGATAGGGCCGAGGGTAAATTGAATATCGCGCTCGGGATCGATGTTGTTGGCGACGCGCAGCGTGACCTCGGCAACGTCGTGTACATCGCAGTCCTCATCCACCACGATGATGCACTTGGTAAACATGGCCTGCCCTAGCGACCAGATGGCGCTCATCACCTTGCGCGCCTGGCCGGCATAGCTCTTGCGAATGGATACGATCATCAGGTTGTGGAAGACCGCCTCGGGCGGCAGATGGATGTCAACAATCTCCGGCGCTGAGAGCCGGATCAGCGGCAGGAAGATACGTTCGACAGCGAGCCCCATCCAAGCGTCTTCCATTGGCGGCTTGCCCACGATCGTAGAAGCGTAGATCGGGTCCTTGCGATGCGTGATGCAGGTGATGTGGAAGACCGGATAATCATCCGGCAGCGTGTAGAAGCCGGTGTGGTCGCCGAATGGCCCCTCGGAGCGCATCTCGCCCAGCTCGACATAGCCCTCGAGCACGATCTCCGCGTGCGCGGGTACCTGCAGATCGACTGTCTCGCACTGCACCAGCTCGACTGGAGCCTGGCGCAGAAAACCGGCGATGATGTACTCCTCGACCTCCGGTGGCGCAGGCACGATGGCGGAGAAAGTCGTAGCCGGGTCGGTGCCGATGGCGACTGCAACCTCCATGCGCTCGCCGCGCAAGTCGGTTGTCGTCACGGCTGGCATGCCGGCGACGCTACCTGCGACGCGCGTGCTGCCGCCGCCTGTGGACGCCATGATGTCGATGCGGGCAGCCGTCACGCTTCCTGTTGCGTTTTCTCCCGCGGCCATGCGCAGCCGCTCACGGAAATGCTCAGCCGCCACCTTCTGGCGCTGCCAGTGCATGCCGGTGGTCTGGCCGTCGTAGACCTGCATGCGGTACATGCCCATGTTTCGCTTGCCGTGGCCGTCGCTCCCGCGTGGATCCTTGGTGACGACCAGGGGCAGCGTGATGAAGCGGCCGCCATCCATCGGCCAGCACTGCAGTACAGGAAAGTCGAGCACGCTGAAGCCGTCGCGCCGGATGACCTGCTTGCAGAGGGCCTCGCGTGCGGGCACGACTTTGGGGAAGTACTTCCCTATCTCGGCCAGCATGGGCAGCATCTTCAGCTTGCTCAGCATGCCTTCGGGCGACTTCATCTCCAGGAGCGCTTCAATGCGGCCCGCGATATCGTCCAGACTCGTCGCCTCAAGCGCCATTTCCATGCGGCGCTGGCTGCCGAACTGGTTCATCAGCACGCTCGCGCCGGGATAGCCCTTGACCCGCTCGAAGAGCAGCGCAGGTCCGCCGGGCGCGTAGCCCGGCACGCCGCCCGGGCGACCGGCTTTCGAAACCCTATCGGTGATCTCCGCGATTTCCAGGATGGGATCGACTTCTTCGCGGATGCGCCGCAGCTCACCGGCGCGGTCCAGTCGCGCGATCCAGTCGCGCAGGTCGTGATAGGCCAAGTTCGTCTCCTGACCCTCAATAGTAGAGCGGATTTCCCATTGCCTTTCAGGAAAGGCAACCGAGTGGTCACTGAACCGGCCACACCGATCGCGAAAAAATGTATTAGTACCGCGCGCCTTCCGACTGCATCCAGCGATCCATGAACGTCTGGGCGCAGCGAGCGCCGCACAGGTGCTTCACGTCGGCGCTGTGGGAGAGCGCGTGGCTCCAGCGGGTGATACGGAGTGCTTCCTGTGACGGACCATCGGGAGGGGTCGTGTGATCCGTCCAGGCGAGCCACCAGTCCTCCGCGTCGCCACGCGGGCTGTTGCAAACGTCACAGTGATAGGACTCTGTCCACGCCATGGCCACCACTCCTTCAGAGAATGCGGCAGCCGCTGCAGCGCTGCCACAAGGGGCCAACTTAGCACATGCGGGAAGTCAGCCGCATCCCCCGGACAGGCACGGGATCCGTTATGCGACGGTCCGCTGCTCCATGGGCTCCAGCTGATAGCCAAGCTTCTTCCATCCGTCGTATCCGCCGTGCAGCGGGCGCACGCGATAGATGCCCAGATTGCGCAGCCGAAGTGCGGTGCGTGCGCTGGTGGCGTCGCTGGGGCAGGTGCAATAGAGAACGATATCGCGGTCCCGCGGAATGCGATCGCCCTCCGCAACCAGCGTGTCCGGCTTGAAGAGTACGGCGCCGGGAAGACGGCGAGGATCGGGCAGGTAATCGAGCGGATGACGCAGGTCGATGATGTAGACGTCCTCGCCCGCATCGAGCATGGCCTTCAGCTCCTCCGGCTCGATCTTGGCGCCGCGAATCTGCCGCAGGAAGGCGCGCTGCCGGTAGATGCGGTAACAGAAAAAGCCCAACAAAAGCAGAATGAAGAGCAGGCCCGCCGAGTGCCCGACCTGACCGAGCGCGTTCGGATGGTGTTTCAGATAGTCACCGAAGAAACGGCCCACCAGTGTTGCGCTGAGGCTCCACAGCAGTGCGCCGGCCGCGTCGAAGGTGATGAATGTCGTGTACGGCATTCTGCTCTGGCCGGCGATAGGCGCCGCCACCGCGCCCAGCCCGGGGATGAACTTGGCCAGCAGCAGCGCGCGTGAGCCGTAGCGCTGGAAGAAATCGCCAGTACGCCGCACGCAGGATGCGGACTCGAAGGAGAGCTTGCACACCATGCGCACGATGGTGCCGCCATAGCGCGCGCCCATGAAATACCAGATGGAATCGCTGATGAGGCAGGCCGCGACGGCGGAGAGCAGGATCAGCGACAGGCTCACCTGATGGGTCGCCGTCAGCGTGCCGGCGGTCAGGAGAAGCGGGACGCTCGGAATGGGCAGGCCCATCTGCTCCGCGACAATCCAGCCGAAGAGGATGAGATAGGCGTGATGGATGAAGAAATCGAGCGCGAGCGGCATTCCCGTACAACCTTTACATAAACCCCAAAGGATAGATGTCCCACGACGGATGGGAGCGGCAAAAGTTTCCGTTGAAAATAAATATGGGCCGGATCGCGATGGATCCGGCCCGATTGGTAAAACGAGGATGATTTGACTGGCTACTTGGCCAGAACCAGCGGCATTTCTACCAGGTGCTCGCTGACGAACCACACCTGCATCTCGTTGGTACGGACCACAGAGCTGGCCAGCAGGTCGTTGGTGCCCACATCGCCCAGATCGTCGGCCTTCTCCGCCAGGTCGCGCGCATCCTTCAGGATCAGATGGTGCGCCTCGAGCAGGCGGGATATCTGCACCGGCACCTCTTCGCGATCGATGGGCGCGCGCTCAAGGCGCGTATTCGCCGCCACATCGTGAGCCATCGCGATGCTGACGCCGCCCAGCATCTGGACGCGCTCCGCAAGCTCATCGATCAGCTCGGACTGTTCTCCCGCATGCTTATCGAAGAGCAGGTGAAGCTGATAAAAGGTTGGGCCGCCAACCTGCCAGTGCGACTTCTTGTACAGATCGCGCAGCGTAATGGTGTCTGCCAACAGCAGGTTCAGCCGGCCCACAATCTCCCGGCGCGCTGAGGCATCCAGGCCGATCGGCTGATCCTGGACGACGGTGCCGTACTTCTGGATGGATTTCGCATGTTGCCGCCAGTTGGGCGTGACCAGATCAGCGACCTTGGCGCTGGTCTTCGGAGCGTCTTTCAGGGCATTGCTACTCATCTCAAACCTCCCTTACAGACCATTGGATGCTGCGGTTATCCCGCCGGTCGTTAATAGAGAGGTCTGGCGCAGATGTCTCTCACTGGAAATCAGAGATAGTCAGCTCCCCTTCACCCGCACGGTCGGTTCAACGGATAGTCCGGGCCGGAGGATGTGGTTTTTATCCTCCTCCGGCTTCGAAAAGTCGATGCGTACGGGCACGCGCTGCACCACCTTGACGTAGTTTCCCGTCGCGTTTTCCGGTGGAAAGAGGCTGAGCATCGATCCCGTGGCGCCGCCGATTTGTGTCACGACGCCGTCATACTCACCGCCATTCATGTCCACGTGGATCTTCACCGTCTGGTTGGGGCGCATCAGATGAAGCTGCGTCTCCTTAAAGTTCGCAGTCACCCATAGGTCGTGCAGCGAAACGAGGGTCACCAGATTCTGCCCCACGCTCACGTTCTGGCCGACCTCGACGTTCTTGGTGGTGATGATCCCGTCCACCGGCGCGACGATTTTGGTGTAGCTCAGGTTGAGCTTTGCCTGATTTAACTGCGCGCGCGCCTGCTCCACCTGCGCCGCGGCCTGGTCCGCTTTGGCCTTTTGCACCTGCAGCAGTCGGGGCGCGTTCCCGGCATTGCGCGCGGCTGCCTGAGAGGCCGCCAGTTCGTTCCTGCTGACCGCGATCTGGTCCGCAGCAGCCGCCGCATTGGCTTTGGCGGAGACGACAGCCGCCTGGTCTGCCAGTGCGGCAGCTACGGCCTGGTCGTACTGTTGCTTGGAGATCACATCCTTCGCTACCAGTGGAGTAAACCGCTTGAGATCGAGCTGCGCTTTAGCATTGTTCGCCTCGGCCTGCGCCACTTCGGCCTGTGCCTGGTCCAGCAGCCCCATGGCCCGCCTTATCTGCGCGTCGGATACTCTGACGTTCGAATTCGCCGATGACAATGCACTCGAAGACTGAATGTCTGTGACCGGCACGTTCACCCTGGCGGACTCGTAATTGGCTTCTGCCGCCTCCAGATTTGCCTCATCCTGCGCCACTGTAACTTCGTAATCGTGGGGATCGATCTCGGCGATCACGGTGCCGGCGGAGACTTCCTGGTTCTCTTTGATCGGCACATTGATGACGTGGCCCTGGATGCGGGCGCTGATCTGGATGATGTGGCCGCTGACCTGCGCATCGTCGGTATCTTCATAGAAGGTGGAGTGCCAGTAGTAGAGCAGCGCACCCACCATCAGGACGGCGACGAAGAAGAAGAGAATGAAACTGCGCCGCCGCTTCTTCTCCGGATTCTCGCGCTGCTCCTGATCATTGCCCTGCTGCTGGTTCTGGTTGCCGGCCCTGCCGGACTCCGGATCCTGTTCCGCCACGGTCACTTTCCTCCGAGAAATTCCTGGTATCGCGTGTCCACCACGCCCATCGCCCGCGCCAGGGACAGCTTGGCGACGTTGTGCTGATAAAGACTCATTACGTACTGACTGTTGGCCTGGGCCACGCTGGCCTGCGCCTGCACCACCGCGAGATTGTCGCTGACCCCTGCGCCGTAGCGCTGCTGCGCATCGCCCAGCGTCTGGTTGGCCAGTTCCATGTTGCTGCGCGCGACCTCGACCTGCCTGGCCGCCGATTCGAGATCGAGAAATGCATCGCGGATGTCGGCATCGATCTGTCCGCGAAGATCGCTCAACTGTGCCTTCTGGTTATCGAGCTGGGCCTGGGCCTGCTTGGCATCGCCGCGCAGCTTAGCCTCCTCAAACAGCGGCACGCTGGCCGACCCTACCGCGTCAAAGGTGCCGTGCGAGTGGCCCAGTGTTGGGCCGATGTCGCCGTAGTCTCCGCTGAAGGAGACGCTGGGATATCGCTCTGCCGTCGCTGCCTTGCGGCTCAGCTCCGCCGCCTTCAGTTGCTGCTCCAGCGCCTGCAGATCCTTGCGCGTCGCGTAGGCGACCTTCAGCGCCTCATCCGGCTGCATGTTTTCGAGCGGGGCAAAGGGCAGCCGATCGGCGAGCTCAAACTTCTGTTCGAGCGGCAGGCCCACGGCGCGCGCCAGGGCCAGCTTGTCCTTCTCGTGCGCGTTCTGATCACGAATCAGTGCTTGTTGCTGTGTCTGGTAGTCGACGCGAGCACGCAGCATATCCAGCTCGGGCGCTGTACCGGCTTCATGATTCGCCGTCGCCTGGTCCAGCGAGACTTTCGTGGACGCGACCTGCGCCTCATCGTTCGCGATGTTGGCCTCGTCGGAGATGCAGGCCAGATATGCATAACCGATGCTGAGCGCCACCAGATTGCGCGCATCATTCAGCGAGAGCTTGCTGGCCTCGAAATCGTGGCGCGAAGCGAGATAGTTGTTGAGCGATGGCACACTCAGCAGGGTCCAATCGACCGTGGCGCGCACGTCGGTATAGGCGTAAGGACCGATGATCGCGGGAAAGCCGGGGATATTCAGGCCCTCTGCCTTGAGGTTCGTCTGCTGCACCGATTCCTTGAAGGTACCGTTCACTGTCGGGAGTAGCTTTTGCAGTTGCTGCAGACGCTGCCCGCCCGCCTGGTTCACGTTCTCGCCGGAGAGAATGATGCCCAGGTTGTTTTTGAGCCCGGTAAGCACTGCGTCCTTGATGGTGAGCTGCAACACCCCCGGCGTCACGGCCTGGTTCGCGACGCTACCCTGATAGGCGCTCTGGGGCGGCGCCTGCGGTACTGTAGGCGGCTGCGAGGATGATGATGTCGTGGAGCTCGAGGAAGAGCTGCTGCCGAACTGTGCCAGCGCCGGGCCAGCCCCCGCCAGAAGCACCAGCAGCAGCCGGCCCACCGGCAGCAAGGGCCGGGCGCACACTCCGAGCCTCAACCGCCTTATAGCGTTTTCACAGTTATCGTGTACCGCCAAGTTCCGCGTAGTGTGGCTTTCCTTGACGGAAAAGCCACGCGGCCAGTGGCGCTTCTGTGTACACCGACAGTGAAAACGCGTTAGCGAAAAATCCCACATAAGAGTCGCCATTTGGATGCCAGTTGGCTGGCAAAGACTTAAAAAATCAGAACTTCCATTGCGGCGTAGCCAGAACACCGGCTGCTCCGCGTACCCTCCCGCTGCCCTGGCGATGCAAGAAAGGGGAAGCGGAAGGGTTACAGGAAACAATCGATCCGATGAAGCAGTTAATGAGCCGTGGAGTGAACCAGTGAGCTGGCCAGCGAGCACAGCGCGGCACGATAGGCTCCGCCCACGTGCGTTTCCGTCCACGGGTCGCCCGTCGTTCGCTGCAGCAGCTCGGTGGACTCTGTGCCGCTGCGTCCCAGTACCGCACGCATCACGAATACGCTGCGCTCCACTGGACCGAGTCCCTCCAGCCACTGCCGCATGCGCACGCGGCCGCTGCCGGAGAGCAAACCATCCAATTGCTCGCGCGTAATGCCGGCGGCGCTCAGGTCGTCGGTCTCGACGCAGCCACCCAGGTCAGATGCTGCAGATGGGTGCATCTGGGCAGCCCGCAAGGCGGCTACCCGCGCCAATGCACGCCGGACCAGGTCGTTACTGGCTGCGCTGCGGGCGGCATCGCCGTCGGCGCAGGGATCCATCTCGACGGAGGCGACGGTCTCCTCCACCAGTTTCATTGCCTCGGTCTCGTCGCCGACGAAAAGGGCTGCGGTCTGATAGAGCTCGCGGGCGGCGGATTCAATCAGGGCGCTGTCGTTAC